>JAPLXT010000056.1:0-43464 GCA_026395935.1 Candidatus Nomurabacteria bacterium
GGTGGTGGTTGGGGTGGTTGTGAAGATACTCGTAATGTCATAATAGACGGGGTGCTGTACATGACTCTCAATCTTTTTAATGGATGGAGTTCTCTGCGAGTGGGAGTGATCTCTATCAAAGAGACTGATTTACTAAATAAGAAATGGGGTTGGAGTCCTTTGTCCTACCTTTCTCATTTAGGGGATAGACAGAAGAATTGGGTTCTATTTCCAGAGAAAATAAATGGTAAATTTGCAGTTTTCCACAATCTGGATCTAGGTGATCCATCACGAGTTGGTATTACTTATGTGAACAATCTCGACACAAGTGAGACGCCGGTAGGTAGTGACCCAGACAGTAGAGCTCCAGATCCACAGAGACTACCTGACCATATAGTGGCTTGGCACAAACGTACTCGTAGTGCATCCTGCCCTCCGATAAAAACTAAAGATGGTTGGCTGTTACTCTATCATGCGATGGATAAAGATGGTGATCGTTACAAACTCGGAGCAATGCTCCTCGACCTAGAAGATCCAAGGAAAGTATTATACAGAGCAAGCAATCCAATACTTGAGCCAGACTTGTGGTACGAGAATGATTGGAAGCCGGGTATAATATACGCGAGTGGGGCAGTAGTCAAAAATGGGAAATTATTTGTGTATTATGGTGGAGGGGACAAGCATGTAGGGGTCGCTTCGATCAAACTCTCTACCTTGATAGATAGTCTAAAGAATGACGGTAAGACTCAATTAGAAAAAAATAATAAAATAGAATTATCATAATATGTACGTAGTAAAAAGATCTCGCCACAATCCAATCCTCACTCCTGATAGAGATCACTATTGGGAAGAATTCGCCACCTTTAATATGTGCCCAATAAAAGTAGGGAAGAAAACTTATGGACTCTACCGTGCCATTTCGGCGACAGACGATCTGATGAAGCAAAAGCAAATGTCTATTATAGGTATCGGGAAAAGTGAAGACGGTATTCACTTTAAGGACAGAGCTCCATTCCTTATCCCTATCAAGTCATGGGAGTCTCACGGATGTGAGGATCCACGAGTCACTTTCTTTGAGGGTAAGTACTACATCTTCTATACAGCAATTTCAGGCTTTCCTTTTGGTAAAGAGAATATCAAAGTCGCCGTCGGTGTCTCGAAAGATTTGAAAAAAGTAGAAGAGAGGCACCTCGTCACTCCATTCAATGCGAAAGCCATGACCCTTTTCCCCGAACGCATAAATGGGAAAATCGTAGTCATCTTCTCCGCTCATACTGATATGCCTCCAGCAAAAGTATGTATTGCAAAATTGGATAAAATAGAACAACTCTGGGATGAAGTTTTTTGGGAAGAATGGATTAAGAATATAGATGGCTCAGCTGTCGACTTTACTCGTAATCCTTATGATCACCTAGAAGTCGGAGCTCCACCAGTCAAAACAAAGTATGGATGGCTACTCATCTATTCACATATTCAGAATTATTTCGGAGGGCCGGAACGCTTGGATAGAATTTTCGGTATCGAAGCCCTCATGCTGGATATCAATGATCCAACTAAAATAATAGGTAGAACAAAAGGCCCAATACTAGTACCGGAGGAGAATTATGAATTGTTAGGCTATATCAATGATGTGATATTCCCGACTGGAGCTACTTTAGAGAAAGATAAACTCTCTATATATTATGGTGCAGCTGATACGACTGCTTGCGTGGCCCACGTCTCGCTCCTTGATCTAGTTCAAACTATGAATATAGACAAGACGGGAGAATGGGAATTCAAACGCTTCGCATCGAATCCGATTATAGCTCCTAAAAGTATTAATAAATGGGAAGCGAAAGCGACTTTCAATCCAGCCGCCATTCACCTAGGAGGGAAGGTGCACATACTATATAGGACACTCTCGGATGACAACACATCATTCATCGGCTATGCGGGGAGTTCAGATGGGTTTAACATAGATGAAAGACTAGACTTCCCAATATACTTACCGAGAGAAGATTTTGAAATGAAAAAAATTGCTAATGGGAATTCTGGTTGTGAAGATCCGAGGATAACAAAGATAGGCAAGAATTTATTCATCTGCTATACAGCGTACGATAGTGTGAATCCACCAAAAGTTGCAGTTGCAAGTATCACTGAGAAGGATTTCTTGGCACACAATTGGAATTGGACAAAGCCATTCATCATTACCCCCGAAGGACTCGACGATAAAGATACTTGTATTTTCCCTACGAAATTCAAAGAGGGTTACTTTATACTCCATCGTTTGAATAATGAAATGTGCGGTGACTATATGGAAGCTCTCGATGCTAGTGCACCGAAAGTTGATAAATGTATTCGTGTCATCGGTCCAAGAATGAATACTTGGGATAGTGCCAAGGTTGGAATCACAACACCACCGATCAGAACTAAATATGGCTGGCTACTCCTCTACCATGGAGTTTCGAAAAGTCACAATACTTACCGCGTAGGCGCTTTACTCCTTGACCTCAAGGATCCAGCGATAGTGCTCGCTCGATCATCTGATCCGATATTCTCTCCAGAAGAAGATTATGAGAAAGTTGGTATAGTTCCGAACGTAGTTTTCCCTTGTGGAATGGTGGAAAGGGGAGGAAAACTTTTCATATACTATGGTGGAGCTGATAAAGTAGTCGGAGTAGCGACGATGAAGCTCTCCATCATCCTAGACGCGCTTGTGCGAGGTTCAAAACTCGAATAGTGGAATTAGTAAATTAATTTGATACTATATAGGTAAAGGCTCAAATAGCCTTATGTTTTCGTTTATGGACAAAGAAAAAGACTACTCAAATCTTCACCGAATGCTGGTGATCAAATATTTCTGGGCCGTCATGAAGCGATTTAAAATATCGTTTTTTAGCATTATCTTTTTCGTAATTGTTACAGCTGCTCTCGATATATTTATACCACTTCAGTATTTAAGACTCTGGAATGTTTTGAGTGCCAACAAATTTGACCTCGTTAGCGTCGCGCAATCAATAATTCTTTTCATTCTTGCTTTGAACCTTTTGCGTTGGCTTATGAGACGAATGGTAGGATTCTTCAATACTTATTTCCAAGCAAACGTCATGGCGGGCCTACGCGAGCAAGCCTTCTCCTACATGATAGGGCATTCACATTCCTTCTTTGCAAATAATTTCGGTGGCTCGCTCACACAAAAAATAAATAAATACGCTAGAGCCTTCGAGAAGCTCATGGATAAAATGGTGAACGATGGTTTACCACTCGTCATCAGATCTGTCGGAACCGTCTGGGCTATTTACACCCTATTACCAAAATATGCAATCATCTTGGCTATTTTCTGTGTTGTATTTTTAGTTACCGCCCTCATATATACACGATTCAAACTCAAGTACGATGTTATCGCCGCTCTGTCCGATACGAAGACGACGGGTGCACTCGCTGACTCCATAAGTAATCACTCGTCCATTCAACTTTTTGCTGGGCATGATTATGAAAGAGGTAGAGTTGGTGGCGTCATCCAAGATCAGAAGAAGGCGACACTTTTCAACTGGTATCTATGGGAAGGGTTAGGATCTATTCAGGCTTTTTATTCAGTCTCTGTTGAATTTATAGTTTTCTGGATGGCTATTTCTGACTGGAGAGTAAGCTTGATAAGCCTACCTATAATAGTATTGCTCCAAAGTTATATGGCTCGCTTAACGGAAAATCTATGGGGATTCGCTGGAATCGTCCGTACTTTCTACGATGCGTTTGCTGATGCTCAGGAAATGGCGCTAGTACTCGATACTCCATATAGTGTTTGTGATAAAACTGAAGAGGAGATTAAAAATGTAAAAGGAAAAATTGTTTTCGATAACATCACATACATTTATGAGAATAATAATACAAAAGTTTTTGATAATTTCTCTTTGACAATAAAAGCTGGCGAAAAGATTGCCATAGTCGGCTCGTCGGGGGCAGGGAAGTCAACCTTTGTGCGTCTACTTATGAGATTGTTTAATTTGGAAAAAGGAAAAATTTTGATCGATGGTGTAGACATCGCAACTATTTCTCAGATGCATCTGCGTGAACAAATAGGTTTCGTACCGCAAGACCCAGTTCTCTTCCATAGAACTCTGATGGAGAATATTCGTTATGGAAGACGCAACGCTACAGATGAAGAAGTAATAAAAGCAGCTAACCTTGCGCATTGTGATGAATTCATTGATAATCTGCCACTCGGTTACGATACTTACGTCGGAGAAAGAGGAATTAAACTTTCCGGTGGTGAACGTCAACGCGTAGCTATTGCTCGTGCAATATTAAAGAATGCGCCGATACTTGTCCTCGATGAAGCAACTTCAGCCCTAGACTCAGAATCAGAAATGCTTATCCAAGACGCACTCCATAACTTGATAGCAGGGAAGACTGTCATCGTCATCGCTCACAGACTCTCAACTATCAGAGAGATGAATCGCATAATAGTAATTTCAGAAGGAAAAATAATTGAAGATGGTACGCATAATGAACTCCTAACTAAAGAAGATGGTATTTATAAAAAGCTTTGGAGTATCCAAGCTGGAGGATTTCAGATTAATTAGGAACTATAAAAACGTAATAAAAATGTTCTCGAGCGAACCCTTACGGAGGCCGACGGGCCGAGTACGAGCAAAATTTTCAGCAGAAAATTATTGTGTGGTGAGTCCGAGAATTTTTTTATGTAGTTTTTATTTAATCTTTAAAACTATTATTTCTGGTGTTGTTCCTATACGAACTGGAGTCATGGCCGTACCGACACCTTCACTTGTGACGGACATGGTATTTGAAGTATTTGTAACTCCATAGAAATATTTACTATCGAGCATTTTCACTAAAATAGAAAAAGGGAAGAACTGTCCTTTGTGTGTGTGGCCAGATAGGACGAGGGATACTCCATCTGCCGCAAGCATTGGAATATCTTTTGGATCATGCATTAGAATAATGCTGGGAATATTTTTATTGTAACCTACCTTACTTAATTCTGTGGAAATCTCGTCTGCGGTTTTCCCTTCATTATAAGAAATGCCTATAATCTGTGTATCATTTACTATTACTTTTTTTTCTGTGACATTATTTAAATTCTTTGGAAGATTCTCTTTGAATATAGGGTATTCTTCACTGTATGCTTCATGATTCCCCTCGACATAGAAGTTGCCAAGTGGAGGATTGAGTAGGGAGATCGGAGCAAAACCTTCCTTATAAGGGAATGATGGACCATCTATAAGGTCACCAATGTTGAAGGTGATGTCCGGCTTTTCGCTATTCATAATATCAACAACTTTTTTCATAAATTTACCCTGACGAATTATACCCAAATGAACATCGGAAATTATGACGATCTTCTTTCCTTTCCATAGTGGAGCAAGTGTAGGAGAAATTACTTCCATTCTCACAATGCGAGGATGATTCGCATTATAGATACCATAAAGTATGACTAAGGTGGAAATGGTAATCAATATAAATGATATTAATTTGATTGGAAGATTAATATTAAAAGAATTATTGATAAGCATCAATAATAATATAGTAGCTACTCCCATTAATAAGTATGTAAAGATCACAAGCCAGATACCACCCACTGCGTATATCCACGTATTAATAAGAGAGAAATGTTTTCCTCCGTAGAACATTGCCCCGACGAACATAGTCGGCAATAATACTCCTAATATTAAAATAATATTTTTCACGTACGGGTATTTAAAAGCGCCTAATGATCGAAACGTGACGAATAGTAAATACTCACCAGAAATAGTTATAAATAAAAGAAGAATAGAAATGAAAATATATCGTAAGTACATAAATTATATTTTGTTATGTTTAATTGATTTATAAAGGAAATATCCAATAATCATGAAAGTCAAAAGAGGGGAGACATAGTAAGGAATTTCTACTCCGAAAGAATCCATCATCATCACAATACCTAGAACGAAGATGGAATACATCGCGCCATTTTTAAGGAATACATATTTCTTTATTCTATCGATGTTTCCAATTGTAAGCTTTCTTAATACGAAAGCACCGAGACCATTACCGAGGATGATGAGAGGGACGGAGAGAGTGAAGGCGAAAGCACCGAGAACTCCATCGATAGAGAAAGTCATATCAATAATCTCAAGATAAAGAATTTTACTTATGTCACTTAGTTTGTTATCACCTGAAAGAAGTTTTTGTTCTCCTTTTTCTGCATTTTCTTTGAATCCATTAGTAATAAAGAAAGCAGTAGAACCAATGACAGCAGCAAAAGCAAGCATTGGATTTATTTTAATAGCGTACCAGACAGTGGTGGCTAGAAGTATAGAAACAAGAGCAAAGAACCAGACGCCATTGTTTTGGAAAAATCTCTCGTGATGAAGGCCGATAGTTTTCGGTTCAAGGAAAAGCCAATGAAAGAAAAGAAATATCAAGAAAATTCCACCACCTAAGAGTAGTACAGGGGCAGATTGTGCGACAGCAGCATGTATACTTGGGTCGTTCGAGAAGGCAGCAGTAAATGAGCCAATAGGACCGAGTGATGGCATGGTTGCCCAGATGATAGCCCAAGGAAGTAGTCCACGAACAACAAAAACAGCAAAGAAGAATCCATAAAGAAGGAACCATCTTCGACTCTTTTTTCCCATTGTGCCTAAAACTTCGGCATTTATAACAGCATTATCAACACTTGAAATAATTTCAAACAAACAAAGTCCCAAAACCGTGATTATGATTGTACTGAATGTCATATTTCACTATTATACATAATTTATTAAGAAATGTTATAATTTAATTATATGAAAAGCGAGATAAAAACCTGCCAGAATTGTAAGCTTGAATTTGTCATTGAGCCTGATGATTTTTTGTTTTATGAGAAAATTAAGGTTCCAGCTCCGACTTTTTGTCCGGAATGCAGATTACAAAGAAGAGTTTCATTGAGAAATGAGAGAGCTTTTTATCATAGAAATTGTGATTTATGTAAAGAAAAAATAATTTCAGTATTTAATGATAAAAATTTGAAAGTTTATTGTCAGGGTTGTTGGGCAAGTGATCAATGGGATTCTTCTAGTTATGCAGTAGATTATGATTTTTCCAAGAATTTTTTTGCGCAATATATTGAACTCTTTAAAAAGATTCCACTTATAAATTTAAATGGACATATTTCAAATAAAAATTCACCCTATGTAAATTACATAACAGAAGCCAATAATTCCTATTATTGTTTTGGTGGAAGTTATCTTGAAAATGTAATGTTTTCTAATCTTGGTGTTCGAATAAAAGATTCAATGGAAATTCTATTTTCTGAAGATTGTCAATTTTGTTATGAAATATTAAATTGCAGTAGATGTTATAGGTTATTTTATGGAAATAATTCTCAAGATTGCCTAGATAGTTATTTTTTACAAGATTGTGGTAATTGTCATGATTGTATAATGTCTTGTAATTTAAAAAATCAGTATTATGTTTTTAAAAATGAACAGTTGTCTAAAGAAGAATATTTAATAAAAAAAGAAGAATTTTTAAAACAATTAAATAATGATGTTTCAAAACGGAAAAAAGAATTTGCTGAGCATATTATTGCTTATCCAAAAAAATTTGCAAATATATTAAGATCCCAATCTTCTACTGGGAACAATATTCTTGAGTGTGCCGATGTTAAATCAGGTTTTAATGTTTCTAAATGCCAAAATGGTAAATATAATCAAGATGTAGTTGGTTCAGCAAAGGATGTTTACGATGTAACTAGTATAGGATTAAATGTAGAAATGATATATGAATCCACTGGTATGAGCAAGAATATTAATAACATATTATTTTCATCTCTCGTAAGAGATAGTTCTTTTAATGTTAGTTATTCATTTCATTGTCATGGAAGTAGTAATCTCTTTGGATGTATAGGATTGAGGAAAAAACAATATTGCATCCTCAACCGCCAATACACCAAAGAAGCCTACGAAGAACTAATTCCCAAGATAATCCAGCACATGTCTGACATGCCCTACATAGATAGCAAGGGTAGAGTATACAAATACGGTGAATTCTTCCCAAGTGAACTCTCACCCTTTGCCTACAACGAAACCATAGCCCAAGAGTACTTCCCATTAACGAAAGAAGAAGCTATAGAACAAGGTTACAAATGGAAAGACAAGGAAGAACGTAACTATAGTATAGATATACATACAGAGGACCTCCCAGACTCTATTAAAGAAATACCTGATACTGATATCCTAAACAAAGTCATAGAATGTAACCATAAAGGAACCTGCAATCAACAATGTACGGAAGCCTTTAAGATAATACCCGAAGAACTATCCTTCTACAGACGTATGAATCTACTTTTACCCAGACTCTGCCCTAATTGTAGACACTATGAACGTCTATCTCAACGAAACCCAATGAAATTATGGCACAGGAGCTGTATGAAGGAAGGCTGTACTAACGAATTTGAGACCTCATATGCACCGGAGAGGCCTGAGATCGTGTATTGTGAGAAGTGCTATCAGCAGGAAGTATACTAGAGACAAAAATTTAGAAAATCTGCCCCCGAAAATTACAATTTTCGGGGGCAGATTTAATTTTTTTGACAAGTAAAAATTAGAGAGGGAAATAGCCTTTATTAGTAGTACTTTAACGGGTAAAATTTTACAAAATTTTGTGGAAGATTGACGGATTCCTAATATTTTTACATAGTGTTGATTTTTGCAAATTTTATAAGAATTTTGCTTGTGGAATAACTTGTACCGGAGGTATAATATAGACCCGCAAGATCAGGGGAAAATTATTGGAACATTATTAACTAAAATTTTATAAACATGCCCTCAAAAAAGAAAGTGTCCAGTACAAAAAAAATAGTCGATGCAAAAAATAAAAAAGTTGTTGCAAAGGTTCTCAAGAAAACTAACAAGAATGATTTTATTAAAGGCGTTCAAAAAAGAGATGGAGAAATTGTTCCATTTGATATCGAAAAAATTACGAATGCTGTTAATAAAGCAATGCTTGCAGGTGGTGAAGGCTCAATAGAGGAAGCGTCCGTGGTAGCTCGCAAGGTTTTGGCAGAGATGGAATTGATATCCAAGGAAAATAAGAAATTTATACCGACAATTGAAGGTATTCAAGACTCTGTCGAGAAGCAATTAATGCTTTCTGACTATGTAAAAGCTTCGAAGAACTACATTCTCTATCGAGAAGAGAGAGCTCGTTTACGTTCCTCTGGTATTTATGTTCCTGATCATGTAAAAAAGTTAACTGACGAAAGTAAAAAATATTTTAGGAATCCACTTTCTGAATTTGTTTACTATCGTTCGTATGCAAAATGGATTGAAGAGGAGGGCAGACGCGAGACTTGGATCGAGACGATCGATCGCTACATGAATTTCATGAAAAGTAATCTCGGTGACAAATTGAAAGAGTCTGAGTATCTTGAGGTTCGTGAAGCAATTCTAAGACAAGAAGCAATGCCATCGATGCGTCTCATACAATTCGCCGGAGCAGCTTGTGAAAAGACGAATGTCTGTGCATATAATTGTTCATTCGTTGCACCTGCATCATTCCAAGATTTTGGTGAAATAATTTATATCTCGATGTGTGGAACTGGAGTAGGATTCTCTGTTGAAAGTAAAAACATTCAATCACTTCCACAAATAAAACTTCAAAGTGGAAAGAAATTAGCTACTTTTGTTGTACCTGATACTAAAGAAGGTTGGGCAGATGCATTTGTTTTTGGAATGAAAACATGGTTTGAAGGAAAAGATATTGATTTCGATTTTTCACTTCTTCGTCCTGCGGGAGCCCGCCTTAAAATAATGGGAGGTAAGAGTTCTGGACCAAAGCCACTTATGGACTTGCTCGGCTTTACTCGCGACAGAGTCATGAGACGCCAAGGCAGACATCTTCGCAATATTGATGCTCACGACATTATATGTAAAATAGGTGAATGTGTCGTTTCAGGTGGAGTTCGCCGAAGTGCCCTTATTTCACTGTCTGATTTAGACGATCAAGATATGCGTGATGCAAAAAATGGCCAATTCTGGATCAATGAAGGTCAGCGTATGCTTGCGAACAACTCAGCAGTTTATAATGTAAAACCAACAGAAACAGAATTTTTGAAAGAATGGATTGCTCTTATGGAATCAGGATCAGGAGAGAGAGGAATATTCAATCGTGAATCACTTTACAAAACTTTACCAAAGAGACGTCTTGAAAAGTCTGCTGACTATATCGGTGAGATGGGGACCAATCCTTGCGGAGAAATAATTCTAAGATCAAAACAATTCTGTAATCTTTCTGAAGTTGTAGCCCGCGCAGAAGATAAAGAAGAAGATCTACTTCGAAAAATTCGTATTGCAACAATCCTAGGTACTTATCAGTCTACACTTACAAAATTCGGATACCTTTCAAAAGAATGGAAGACTAATTGTGATGAAGAGAGACTTCTCGGCGTCTCAGTGACTGGTCAGTGGGATTCAAAGATTGCACGTAATGCGGAGATGTTAGCGAAGCTTCGACTTGAAGCAATTCGCATAAATAAAATTTATGCTAAAAGATTTGGGATAAGTGAATCTACATGTATCACAGCAGTGAAGCCATCGGGAACAGTTTCTCAGACAGTTGACTGTTCGTCCGGTATGCATCCTCGTCACGCGCCTTACTACATCCGCCGTATTCGTATCTCAGCTACAGATTCTCTTTTCAAAATGATGAAAGACCAAGGAGTTCCTTTTCATCCAGAAGTAGGACAGAATCTAGGAGATGCTAATACTTTCGTTCTAGAATTTCCGATGAAGGCACCTAATGATGCAATTTGTAAAGACGACATCACTGCTATCGAACAGCTTGAACATTGGAAAATAGTAAAAGTAAATTACACAGAACATAATCCTTCCGTTACTATTTCAGTAGGGGAGAATGAATGGATCAAGGTCGCTCACTGGCTTTATCAGAATTGGGACATTGTCGGAGGACTTTCTTTCCTTCCAAGAACTAATCACGTTTATCAACTTGCCCCTTATGAAGCGATAGATGAGAAGACTTATAAAGAATTAGTAGGGAGAATGCCTGACTTTGATTTCTCAAAAATTGTGACTTATGAATTACGTGATGAGACCGAAGTAAAGAGAGAGCTTGCTTGTACTTCTGGTGTTTGTGATATAGTGTAAAGAGAATTTATGAAAAGTTGGATTAAATATACAATTACATTCGTTTCTGTAATGGTCTTTAGGCTCATGCCCTTTCGGGCACCGAATGTAGAGCCTATAATGGCAACTATAATGCCCTTGGGTAAAGTTTATGGAGGATTTCATGCATTTCTATTTGGATTCCTTAGTATTGTCTTGTATGATTCCGTCACTTCAGGATTTGGTATCTGGACCCTTATAACAGCTTTGGCTTATGGAGCGCTAGGTGTAGGAGCAACATATTTCTTTAAGAATCGCTCTGGTTGGAGGAATTACGCTTTGTATGCAGTCATTGCTACTATCTTCTACGATGCTGTTACAGGATTAACTCTCGGACCTTTGTTCTTCCATCAATCATTTATGATGTCACTAGCGGGGCAGATTCCATTTACAATACTTCACTTGATTGGAAACGTTTCATTTGCTATAGTTCTATCACCAGTGATTGAAAAATGGATGGCAAAGAGTGAGGTCGCAGTGGCGAGGAAAGAGTTAGTTGTTTTGGTCAGTTAGTTGTTTAAAAAATTTGAATTAATATGTTTGGAAGTGAGGTGTGAATCCTCCACTGTGCCGCAACGGTAATGCTCGAAAGAGATGAGTCCGGTCTTAACATATTGATAATCCCGAGCAGGAGAATATATTCTTATATATTAATAAAACTTCTGCTCAAGGCAGGAGCTTTTTTAATTTATATTTATGAAAAATAAAAAAATAATTATAATAGTTGGTTTAATTATATCTTTAATTATAATTTTTTTGATTATTCACCCCTCCGTCCTACGGACACCTCCCCTTAGCAGGGGAGGAATAAATACAGAGATAGTGCCTAAGGCACTATCTGAGAAAAACGTAAAAGTTTTTCTAACAGTACAAGAGAAAAAATATGAGACGGAAGTAAAAGAAAGTGGAACGGTATTTGAGGTAATGAAAAAAATACAAGATGAAAGTAGTAGTGCAAATCCATTTAGTTTTAAATATACAGAGAATCCAAACTTAGGAGTATTTATAAATGAAATCAATGGTTTAAAAGGAGGAGGCGATGGATATTGGATTTATTATGTGAATGGGATTGAGGCTAATGTTGGTATATCAAATTATAAAATTAAGAATGGGGATATAATCTCTTGGAAATATGAAAAATAAAATTAAGGTCTCGTTTGTTTTATTTTGTTTAAGTTTTGTTTTATTAGGGCATAATTTCGTGTTAGCTGATGATATTCAAAATTTTTCAATTACAAAAAATATATCTCTTCCTGACAATTGTTCAATTAAAGATACTAATGATAAGACACATATTTTTCCAGAGGAAAGCTCATCGAGTAAATTTCTAGGTATTTGTGCACTTGAAGAAGCTAAAAAACAAGGAGCGATTGATGATTTTAAAATTGTTGAGTATCCATTTGGACTTTTTATTGATTCTATAAATAATTTAAAATCAGATACATCATATTGGGCCCTTTATCTAAATGATATATACGAGGAGCGTGGTTTAACAATACTTCCTTTATTATCTGGTGATAAGATGTCGCTTGTTTATGTTGATTTTAATAATGTAGAATTGGGTTCACGTGTTGATATTCATATTGATGAACTTACTCCATCGCCTGAGAAAAGAACAAGTGGTAGTAGTGGTAGTTATATAAGAGGATTTATTCCACAAATAGTCACCGAAAAAGTTTTTTCCGTAGAAAATGCTTTAAAATTTTTAGAAATAAATCAGAAAAGTGACGGATCATATAGTGCTCCAATGTATACTGATTGGGTGGCCGTAGCTATTGGGGCAGGGGATGATAAAGAGATAAAATCAAAACTAATAAATTATTTGAAAGAGAATGGGATAGATTCATCTGTTGTGACCGACAACGAAAGACATGCAATGGCCCTTATGTCTTTAGGAATAGATCCATATACTGGCACAAAAGTAAATTATATTAAAAAAATTACTGACAGTTTCGATGGAATTCAATTTGGTGATAAAACTCTTGTGAATGATGATATATTTGCTTTGATTGTTTTGAAAAATGCTGGGTATTCTATAAACGATGAATTAATAATAAAGGATCTAAACTATATTATTTCTAAACAAGGTGAAGATGGTTCTTGGGGGAGTATCGACATGACAGCTGCGGGAATACAAGCCTTAAAAAGTTTTGAAAATATTTCCGGTGTGAATGACGCAATTTTGAAGGCAGAAAAATATATAACAACAAATCAAAAGATAGATGGTGGCTTCGAAAATTCGTCGTCTACTTCTTGGGTGCTTCAAATTTTATCCGAAAATAAAGAAATTTTAAAAACAGAAGGTTACTTAGCTTCTAAACAAGAGGCAGATGGCGGAATGGAAAGCGTCGGAACTGACTTGAATACTCGTATATGGGCAACGGCGTATGCGATCCCTGCGATTTTATACAAACCTTGGGGTGCAATCTTAAATAATTTCCCCAAACCAGATATAAGTACTTTAACATTAAACAAAAATGAAATTATTAAGCAAAACAGAAAAGTTACTTCTAAAATATTTAATATAAATAATGGTGAGGTCATAAAAAATGGAGAAGATAGAAGAAAAATAGAAAATATAATTGATAGTAATGGGGAAGTGAAAATTAATAAACCTTCGAATATATGGCGAGTTTTCAAGGCTCCTTTTAGTTGGCTTTTGGGAAAGCTTGGATTCTGATATACTAGATAGATGAAAACACAAGTCAAATTCATTATATTTATAGTAGCAGTTGTAGTATTAGTAGGAGGTTTTGGAGTTTATTCTGCTTTTAAATCAGCACCACCAAGTAAGCTTGATGGCTTCGCTCAATGTTTGAAAACTGGAGGAGCAGAATTCTATGGAGCATTTTGGTGTCCTCATTGTCAGGAACAAAAGGCAGAGGGAACAAGTCAAAATGGTAGACTAACACTTCAAACTTTAGCAGATAAAACGCAATGTGTACTTCCTCAATAATTTATGCCTGCATATGTAGAAATAGTAAATAAAATTCTTGCAATTGGAACTATCGGTCTCCAAGTTGTTGTTGTGGCTATTTTAATTGGATTAATCTTTTTCAGAAATAGAGAAAATCCTTTTTTAATGTTAGTCAAAGAATACACTTTCATTCTTGGCTTCCTTGCTGCGCTTGGAGCTTTTCTTCTATCACTTTTCTACTCTAATATTGTTGGATTTCCACCTTGTGAACTTTGCTGGATTCAGAGAATTTTCTTATACCCACAATTAATACTTTTCGGAATGGAATTATATAAACGTGATCGCTCAATTGTAGACTTCAGTATTGTCTTTGCTACTATTGGATCAATTGTTTCTGTCTATCATCTATATATAGAGAATGGGGGAGCATCGAACCTTGGCTGTGCAGCTCTAACACCCGCAAGTGCTACTCAGGTCTCTTGCGCGACTCGTTACATTTACGAATTCGGCTACGTCACCATGCCCCTTATGGCTCTCACCTTATCTTTATTTATAATCACCATCTTGGTAAATTATAAATACATGGCAAGAGTGAAATAAAAACACCAATATTTTATTCATATGATATAATATACTCATATGCATATTGATGAGGGGACAATTACGAAACTTCTAAATACTTCAGGACTCGTTAGTAAGACTGACGTCGCAATGGCTTTAAAGAAAGCTAAGGAAACTAACCAATCATTAGGTTCTGTTTTGATGAGTGACGGGAAGCTAACTGAGAAAGATTGGAATAGTATGCAGGCTGTTTCCCTTGGAATCCCTTTTGTCAGCTTGAAAGGCGAGCACATACCACCTGACGTTCTAAATTTAATCCCTGAACCCATTGCAAGGACAAATAATATCATTGCCTATAAAAAAAGCACTACAGGTCTTGAAGTTGCGATGCTTGATGTAGATAATCTACCAGTTATTGATTTCATAAAAAAGAAGGTTGGTATTCGTATTCTTCCTCGTATGACTTCCTCTGACTCTATAAAAGAGGCGCTTAGTTTGTATCAGAAAAGTTTGCAAGCAGATTTTGAAGATATAATTAAAAAGGAAAGTAATCAAATAAAACCAGTTGTTGATAATTCTCTTTCAAGTGAAAAGACGAGTAATACTGGAAAGACAGAGCAGGAACTTGCTGAAGATTTACCAATCGTTAAAATTGTAGACACACTAATCTCTCATGCAATTTTACAAGGTGCTTCTGATATACATATCGAGCCATGCGAAGAGTCACTTGTCGTCAGGTATCGTATTGATGGAATCTTACATGACGCCATGGTTCTCTCTAAAGATACAGCTCCCGGAATTGTCGCTCGTATAAAAGTGCTTTCCAATTTGAAACTCGATGAGAAACGTCTTCCCCAAGATGGCAGATTCAAAATCGTAAATGATTCTGGACGAGTCTCTTTTCGTGTCTCAACTCTTCCTACTTATTTTGGAGAGAAAACAGTTATAAGAATATTGCGCGAGAACGCCAAAGGATTTTCATTGGAAGGGCTTGGTTTCCATGGCGAAGCACTTGAAAGAATTCATAGAGGTATGAAAAAAAGAAATGGAATGCTTCTAACAGCAGGGCCTACTGGTTCTGGCAAAACAACAACGCTTTATACAATGCTCGACATTCTAAATACACCCGATGTAAATATTTCAACAGTTGAAGATCCTATAGAGTACCAAATGGCTCGTATAAACCAAACACAGACGAAAGCCGAAATAGGATTAACTTTTGCAAATGGACTACGTACCTTACTTCGTCAGGATCCAGATATCATAATGGTGGGGGAGATTCGTGATGGGGAGACGGCAGGACTCGCTGTAAATGCTTCTTTGACTGGTCACTTGGTTCTCTCTACTATTCATACGAATTCAGCAGCAGGAGCGATTCCACGTATGATAGACATGGGAGTGGAGCCTTTTTTGATCGTTTCGACAGTCAAAACTGTTATCGCTCAACGTCTAGTTCGTAAGCTTTCAGAAGAAAAGGAAGAATATCTTTTAAGTGCGGTTGAGCTCGAAGCCTTAGCGAAAGTTGTAAACCTAGATGTTGTATTGGCAGCTCTAAAAGCTGAAAGCATTGTTGCACCTGCCGCTACATGGAAAGAGATTCCATTTTATAGACCGAAGCCAAACAAAGACTCTCCAGATGGTTATCATGGACGCGTAGGAATTCACGAAGTTTTAGAAGTAAGTTCAACGATCAAAGAAATGATATTAAAGAATTCTTCTGCTGACGATATTGAAAAAACAGCTAAAAAAGAAGGAATGATGACGATGATCGAGGATGGTATTTTCTTGGTAGCATCAGGTGTGACTTCTACAGAAGAAGTCTTACGTGTGGTCTCTGAGTAGCAAAATTAAATGAAATTTAAATACAAAGAACAAAATAAAGAAGGAGCTCTTATGGAAGGAGTAGCAGAATCTCCAGATATGTTTACTCTTGCTCGTGAGATTAGAGCGAAGGGGAGTATTCCTCTCTCAATAAAAGAAGTAACTGGAAAAGAATTCAAGTTTAGTTTTGATTTAGAAATTTTTGGTTCTGTTTCTCTTTCTGAAAAGATAATGTTCACGAATAATTTAAGTGGAATGCTCTCCGCCGGACTCGCTCTCACTCGTGCGCTATCAGTCCTAGAAAAACAAACCAGAAATAAAACTTTTAATAATATTCTAAAAACATTGATTGATGATATTAATAAAGGAGGAACACTTTCGACAGGAATGAAAAAATTTCCGAAAGTTTTCTCTGGAGTTTTTGTTTCGATGGTTCACTCAGGCGAAGAATCTGGTAGCTTACCAGGGACACTTAAAGAAGTAGGGGAGACACTGAAGAAAACTTATGACTTAAACAGAAAAATTAAAGGAGCTCTCATATATCCTTCCATTATTTTAGCTGCTATTTTTCTAATTGGGGTTTTGATGATGATATATGTGGTGCCAACTCTCACGAAGACCTTTTCAGATATGGGAGTGGAATTACCTGGTGCAACTCGTTTCATTATATTTATTTCGACTTCACTAACAGATCACTTCTTACTCTTCTTCTTGGTTATAGGATCTGTCATAGGATCTTTTGTTTTATTTGCTAAGTTAAAAGCTACCCAAAGATATTTTGATTTAATTATTCTGAAAATTCCAATGCTAGGGACTTTGTTAAAAGAAATGAATACAGCTCGTACCGCAAGGACGCTTGCTTCACTACTATCCTCTGGGGTTGATGTCTCAAAAGCTCTATCTATCACAGAAGAAGTTTTACAAAATATTCATTATAAGGAATTAATCCATAATTCTATTGGCTCTATTGAGAAAGGAATAGCATTATCAGCTTCTTTTAAAGAAAATACTCATCTTTATCCAATAATGGTGGGAGAAATGATAGAAGTGGGTGAAGAGACAGGCAAGCTATCTCAAATACTAGTAGATATTGCAAACTTCTATGAAAATGAAGTTGATGACAAAACAAAAAACCTCTCGACGATTATAGAGCCAGTCTTAATGATTTTCATCGGAGCGGCTGTCGGATTCTTTGCCATTGCTATGATCAAGCCGATGTATTCAGTCATGGATACTATTAATTAATTATTATATGTTAAATTTTTTAAAAATAAATAGAAACAAAGGATTCACGTTAATAGAGATATTAATGGTGATTGCTATCTTAGGAATTATTTCTTCAATCGTATTATTGAATCTTTCTCAGTTTAGGAATGAACAGTTATTGAAAAATACTACTCTTGATGTTGTTTCTCTTTTAAGTAAAGCTAGACAAAATACTCTTTCTTCGGTTAATTCTACAAACTATGGAATACATTTTGATAATGACAAAGCTGTACTTTTTACTGGATCTGTATACTCATCAAATAATACGACCAACGAACCAGTTGTTTTTAGTAGTAAGGTTATTATTCCAATTCCTTCTGGTTTAAATATAGGAGGAGGTAGTGACGTTATATTTGAGAGATTAACTGGAGAGACTGTCGGTGGCACAATTAAAATACAACTAACATCTGACTCCACAAAACAAAAAATAATTACTGTGGGTAAAATAGGTAATGCAAGTTCAAATTAAAATGATAAATAAAAATAAGAAAAATTTAGGTTTTACATTAATTGAAGTCCTTGTGGCTTGCTCTATTATCTCTTTATCTATGTTTGCTTTAATGCAGACAGCAGAGAATGGAATTAGACTTTCCAACGAGGCCCTTACTAAGTCACAAGCGAGTTTGCTTCTTGAAGAGGGAGCTGAGTCAATTAAAGCCATTCGCGATAGCTCTTGGACGACAATATCTAATTTAAATTTAAATACGCCGTATCATTTATTTTTTAATACAACTATAAAAGTATGGGAGTTAAATGCTAGTACAACTAATTTATCGGGATGTATTCCTAGTTATCCTATCGATGGTATTTTTAATAGAACTGTTACTTTTTCTTCTGTAGGTAGGGATACAAATGATGAAATATTGGCATCAGGGGGAACGATAGATACTGGAACTAAAAAAGTAACAATAGTAGTCACTTGGAATTCTCAAAAAGTTTTAATATCTAAAAGCTTATCTTTTTATATAAGTAATATTTTTAATTAAAAATGAAATTTAATAATAACAATAAAAAAGCCTTTACCCCCACACCTACTTTGAAGAGTAGAGCAAAGTGGGTGTGGGGGTTTAGTATTATAGAGATAATAATTTATATTGCTATTTTTACGGCATTGTCTATTGTAGTTATTAATTCATTTATTATCGTTCTCTCATCTTTTTCTACGATTCGCAGCAATCATGACTTATTGAATTCTGGATCTATCGCAATGGAGAAGATAGCGCGTGAAATTCGTCAAGCAGATAGTATTGACCTCCTTAATTCAACAGGTGAAATTTTGCAATTAAATAGCACAGATAGTTCGTCTAACCCTGTTGTTGTTAAGTTTGCAAAAGTAGGCAATGCTTTAAATTTCTATAGAAACGGTACTCTTGTTGGTAATTTACTTACTTCTAAAGTAACCTTAATCTTCATTTCTTTTATTCGCACCTCAAATACAAAAAGTGAAGGTGAAAAAATAAAGATGGTATTGGAATATACTCAAGGTAAAATAAATAAAACAGAGAATTTTTATGACACTGTAATATTAAGAGGAACATATTAAATGAAAAATAATACTAAAATTAAATATAATGGTGGGGCAGCAATGATGGTGCTAGTTGTATTCTTCGTTTTTATAAGTTTAACAATTCTTATTGGAATCGTTAGTCCAACAGTGAGAGAGTATAGAACCATCACGGACAATTTCAAATCAAAACAAACATATTTCTTGGCTGAATCAGGAGTCGAAGATGTTGTTTATAGACTCAAGAATAGCAAAAAGACAACTGGCACAGAAACCTTGGTGTTAGGTGATTCACAAGCTATCACAGCTATTACAGATATTGGAGGAGGTAAGAAAAAAATAAGTACACTAGGGAGTACTGATACACTAGAACGTAAAATTGAAGTAACTTTAAATACTGCAGCTGGAGTCTCGTTGAGTTATGGAGTTTTAGTTGGACAAGGGGGTGTATATATTGATAGTGGAGTTGTAAATGGTAACTTATATTCAAATGGTCCAATATCAGCAAATGGATCAGGAAGTAATAAAATAACAGGTACAGCAATTTCTGCGAATAGCCCAGCCTTAATAGCAGATCAAACAAATGGGACAGGGAATCCAGCAAACAATATAACTTTTGGGAACGCTGCAGCTACTCAAGATGTTGCACAAAGTTTCCAGGTAACAACTTCGAGTCCACTAAATAAGATTCAGTTATTAATTAAAAAGACAAGTACTCCAGGCGATATAACAGTTAAAATTATGAATGATGTTAGTGGAAACATTGGTTCCACAATATTTGCAACAGGGACACTTTTGGCTTCATCTGTTACTAATAATTATGATGGGTGGATTAATGTATCTTTTACAACAAATCCACTTTTATTTGTGGGCACGACTTACTGGCTAGTGCTTGATGCTGGTACATCAAATACCAAATATTATACAATTGGGGCTACGGGTGGAAATGCTTATACAAATGGAGCAAGTAAGATAGGCCAGCTAGGTGGAACTTGGAATACGACAAACGCAAATATAATTGATTATTATTTTAATATTTATCTTGGAGGAATAAATGGATCAATTATTGGAAATAATGTAAACACTAAACTCCCTGTTGGTACTACTTCTGGTACAGCTCAGGCGCATACAGTTAACTATGTGAGCTCAACTGGTAATATTTATTGTAAAAGTGGTACTGGTAATAATAAATCATGTATAGATCAGGAAGATCCTGCTTATGTAGCCTTTCCAGTTTCAGATGCAAATATAACTCAATGGAAAGCTGATGCTTTGGCCGGAGGAATTTACAATGGTAATTATACAGTACCTTGGAATGGTGCAGTTCTAGGTCCTAAAAAAATAGTTGGGGATTTAGATGTGGGGAGTGGGGGGCTAACTGTGACTGGAACAATATGGGTCACAGGAAACATTGTAATGGATGGCGGTGGTACAACAAAACTAGATCCAAGCTATGGGTCAGGTGATGCTGTTATTGTCGCGGATGGGACTATTACTGTTACGGGAGGGGGGAAAGCTACAGGATCAGGTGCTGCAGGGAGTTATCTAATGCTTTTAGCATTAAGCAATTCTCAAACTGCTGCGATGACTGTTTCTGGTGACGCAGGGGCTATTATTGCTTATGCTCCATATGGAACAATGAATGTTTCAGGAGGGTCTGCTATTAAAGAAGCCACTGCTTATAAATTAAACTTAATATCATCAAGTGTTACTTATGAGGTAGGTCTTATGAATAATAACTTTTCCAGTGGACCATCTGGAACTTGGAATATTGATAGCTGGAAAGAAGTAGAATAAATGACGTTTTTGTGGTAAAATAGCTAAATGAAAGACATAAATAAGCTTATCGTTGCTAATTGGAAGATGAACCCGCAGTCTAAAAAGGATGCGGAGATTATTTTTAAAAATATTTCTCTATTTGTAAAAAATTTAAAAAAAATAGACGTAGTAGTCTGTCCACCTTTCCCTTATCTATACATAAAAGATAAAATAAAAAACAAGAAATTAAAATTGGGCAGTCAGGATGTTTTCTATGAAAAAGAAGGCTCTTATACTAGTGAAGTCTCAATCGGAATGCTTAAAGATTTTGGAGCAGAGTATGTTATTATTGGTCACTCTGAGAGGAGAATGACGGGGGATACGAATAGTATTATAAATAAAAAGATTTTAGCAACTCTGAAAGCAAAGATTAATCCGATTTTTTGTATTGGAGAAAGCAAAAGAGACGCCAATGGATTTTATTTATCTTTTATCAAACAACAAATCATAGAAGGATTAGCTCTCGTAACTAAACCTCAAATGAAAAATGTAGTTATCGCTTATGAGCCTGTGTGGGCTATAGGTAGTAATGCTGTCAGGGAAGCGACTGCGGGAGAATTCATAGAAATCAGAATCTATATTAAAAAAATAATAGCTGACTTGTTTGATATTAAGACAGCTAATGATATAAAAATAATTTATGGAGGTTCCGTGCATCCAACAAATGCAAATATTTTTATAAAAGATGGTGGGGCAGATGGATTGCTTGTAGGAAGGGATAGTTTAAATAAAAAATTGTTTGGACAGATTATTAATTTAGTAAAATAAGTAAACTAAAATGAAATCAATAAAAGACATAGAGAACTTGAAAGGCAAGAGAGTAATGGTGAGAGTAGACTTTAATGTTCCTATGAAGGACGACAAAATTGTTGATGATTTTCGTATTAAAGCTGCGTTGCCAACCATTGAATATTTACAAAAGAAAGGAGCGGTAGTCATCCTCATAGCTCACATAGGCGAAGATGGAGAGAAAAGTTTAAAGCCTGTCGCTTTGAAACTTAAAAAAATAGTGAAGAATTTCAACTTCATAGAGAGTCCAATTTTTTCAGACATAACAAAAAGAACCATAAATAATTTCAAGAATGGTGATGTAGTTTTGCTTGAGAATATTCGTCGTGAAGCAGGTGAAAAGACGAATTCGCCTTCATTTGCAAGGGGATTATCACGATTTGGGGACATCTATGTGAACGATGCATTCTCCGTTTCGCACCGTGTGCATGCTTCTATTGTAGGGATTACAAAGTACTTACCTAGTTATGCAGGGCTTCAAATGCAAGATGAGATAAACAATCTATCAAAAGCTTTTAATCCTAAACACCCATTTCTTTTTATCTTAGGTGGATCAAAGTTTGAAACTAAAATTCCATTAATAAAGAAATTCCTTCGTGACGCCGACCATGTATTTATAGGTGGAGCTATTGCGAATGATTTCTTTAAGCACAAAGGATATGAAGTAGGAGTCTCTCTTGTAGGGGGAAGTAATTTGCAAATCAAGCCATTTTTAAAATGTAAAAATTTAGTTCTACCTACTGACGTTATTGCTGTTAAAGGGAATGCTCGTCGCGATATAAAACCCAACGAAGTAACTTCCGAAGAAAATATTTTAGATATAGGTAAAGCTTCCATTGAAGTCCTGAAAGAATTAATAGAAAAAGCGCAATTCGTACTTTGGAATGGACCACTTGGTAAGTATGAAAGTGGATTCGGAGGATCAACAGAAAGTGTTTTGAAAATTATTGCTAAGAGTAAAGCCATGAGTATTGTCGGCGGAGGGGACACTGTCGCTCTTATCTCTAAATTGAAATTAGGAAGTAAAATAGGCTTCGTCTCGACTGGCGGTGGCGCCACTCTCGACTTCCTTGCCAAAGGCACGCTTCCAGGAATCAAAGCGTTGAAATAATTTTTTATAGTTTATTATGCCCAATGAAATTGAGCTTCTAGATCTTCTTTTGAAGAATAGGGGAATAAAAAAAGAAGAGGAAGAATTGTTTTTAAATCCTTCATATGAGAACGGTCTTTATGATTCCTTTCTAATGAAAGACATGGAGAAAGCTTCCGTGCGTATTTTTGAAGCTATTGAAGCGAAAGAGAAGGTAGTTATCTATACTGACTATGATTGTGATGGAATTCCTTCGGCAGTCATAATGCACGACTTTTTCCAAAAGATTGGATATGAGAATTTTACTATTTATATACCAGACAGACACGATGAAGGATACGGACTCCACATGGATGCGATTAAAAATTTTATTGATGAAGAAGTAAAGCTCCTTATTACTTTCGACTTAGGAATTACAGCCATAGAAGAAGTAGTGGAAGCTACTGCAAGTGGGATAGATGTAATCATAACAGATCATCATTTACCAAGTGAAAAAGGCTTACCAAACGCTTATGCAATTCTTAACCCAAAACAGGAAGGGTGTACTTATCCTGACAAAATGCTTTGTGGGGCAGGTATAGCTTTCAAACTTGTGCAAGCTCTAATAAAGAAATATGGAGAATATTGGAAGATAAGTAAAGGTTCCGAAAAGTGGTTATTAGACATGGTAGGTATGGCAACATTGGCAGACCAAGTGCCCCTTCTAGACGAAAATCGCATCTTTGCGTTTTATGGATTGAAAGTTTTACAAAAAGGGAAACGTCCTGGAATGGTAGAAATTTTCCGTAAGGCCAATGTAGACGTTGCTAAATTGAGCGAAGAAGATATTACTTTCACTCTTGCTCCACGCATCAATGCAGCATCTCGTATGGCTGATCCGATGATGGCCTTTCTTGCTCTGTCAGCTACTGATTCTGTCGTGGCGAAAACCTTAGCTGATAATTTATCTAAGATAAATGACGAGAGGAAGATTATGGTGGCGCAAATTATGAAAGAAGTGAAGAAAGTAATGAGCAAAAGGGAAGAGAAGAAAGTAGTAGTCATCGGTAACCCCGCATGGAGGATAGGAGTCCTTGGAATAATTGCTTCAAAGATTGTAGAAGAATATAAAAGACCAGTATTCGTCTGGGGCTCTGATGGCAGTGATGAACTCAAAGGATCTTGCAGGTCATATGGTGGAGTAAATCTTGTAGAAATTATGGGAGCGTTGCAAGAAAATAGCATTACATCTTTTGGTGGACACAAAGGAGCTGGAGGATTCGCTGTCGCACACGAAGAAGTTCATTTCTTAGAAGAAAGAATTTTAAAAGTATTTGATGATTATGAAAGTATAGAAGAAGAGGCAATTGAAGATGGAGTAGAGGCTACTATAGATATGGATGATATTACAAATGCAAACTATAACGTCATAGCAAAGCTTGCACCGTACGGGGTAGGGAATCCGAAACCAAAATTTCTTTTTAAAGATGTACCAATATATGCTGTTAAAGAATTTGGTAAAGAAAAGAATCATATAGAATTAAGTTTTCTAAACAGTAAGGGTAAGGTTGTGAAAGCCATAGCTTTCTTTAAAACAAAAGAAAGCTATAATGGGAAAGTAGAAGTGGGGAGTAGGGTAAACATGGTCGCCACGTTTGAGAAAAGTACTTTCGGTGGTAGAACGGAATTAAGATTAAGAATAATAGACATACTATGATAAATAAAACAATAGAAATATATACGGACGGTTCATCATTAGGAAATCCAGGTAGAGGTGGGTGGGGAGTTGTCGTTGTAGAAAAAGAAAAAATAATAGAAGAACTTGGTGGATGTGATAAGGACACGACGAATAATCGCATGGAGCTAGAGGCTGCCATCGAAGCTATTAAATATATAAATAAAAAACATAAACAAAGTACCGTGATTATTTATGCAGATTCTTCTTATGTGTTAGGAGGAGTGACAAATTGGATTTTCGGCTGGGAGAAGAATGGATGGAGAACTGCAAATAAGAAGCCAGTCATGAATCAAGATTTATGGAAAGAATTAATCGGGGTTGTTCGAGAATCGAAAGCTAATATTACTTGGCAGAAAGTGAAGGGACATTCAGGTCACGTTTATAATGATAAGGCAGATGAAATAGCTACAACCTATGCAGCTAACCAAAAAAGAAATTAGTTTAATAATCGTACTAATAATAATCGCATTAGTGCGGTTTTTCTTTTTTCTTCCAGGGAAACCCGCGTATCAAAATGCAGTAGGGAAGGAGGTAGTGCTCAAGGGAGTAGTGAGCGATGATCCAGATATCCGGCTTAAGAACCAGCACCTGAATATAAAATTGAAGGATAAAGATGTGAATATTTTGGTCTTCGTCGGCAGAGAAGAAGAAGTTTCCTATGGTGATGAAATTAAGGTAAGAGGTTTACTAGAAGAGCCAGAGAATTTTGTAACAAATTCTGGTAAAGAATTTAATTATAAAAGATATCTCGCGAATCAAGATATTTATTTTATGATTAAGAATGCTCAAATTGAGATTCTTTCAAGTGGCAATGGTAGTAAAATATATAGTTTGCTTTTCAAAATAAAGAATTCTTTCATGAAGAATGTTGATCAAGTGATTCCTATGCCTGAGAGTGATCTTGGTAATGGCCTTATACTTGGTGCTCGTGGAGGTTTCGATGAAGATACGAAGAATGAATTTATAAATACAGGCACCATTCACATCATCGCCCTATCTGGGTACAACGTATCAATAGTAGCGAATAATGTCATCAAAACATTGGGATTTATTTTCTCAAAGACTATATCAATTGTTTTCGGTGGTATTGTTATACTTTTATTTATTATCATGACTGGTGCTTCAGCCACCGCTATACGAGCGGGGATTATGGCATCTATTATGCTGTTAGGCAGGATGACAGATAGGAAATATCTAGCAGGGCGTGCACTCATAGTGGCAGGGCTTCTGATGGTCGCTTATGATCCACGAGTCTTAGTAGATATGTCTTTCCAGTTGTCTTTCATCGCGACGGGTGGTGTGCTCTATCTTACGCCGAAAACTCTAAATTGGTTTAGATTTGTTCCACTACGTTTTGGTTTCAGAGAAATGGTGGCGAGTACCATCGCGGCGACTATTTCAGTCATGCCAATACTTCTTTATCTGACGGGTGTGTTTTCGCTCGTATCTCTACCGGCTAACTTCTTAATACTTTTACTTATTCCTTACGTGATGTTTTTTATATTTGTTACGGGAATCTTTGGCTTCATCGCGCCTGTACTCGCAATATTCTTCGGGTATATTACATACATAATGCTAATGTACATACTGGGAGTAATTCACTTTTTTGGCTCGTTGCCGTTCGCCAGCTTTTCAATCCAATCTTTTCCATTGGTTTTAACAATCATAATTTATATATTTTTACTCAGGTGGATTTTTAGAGAGAAGTCTTAAAATTATTTTCTATTGATTCCCAATTTATATTTTCGAAGAAGGCCTCTATATATTTTTTCTTTTCCGACGGGATGTAGTCTAGATAATATGCATGTTCCCACATATCAAGACAAAGAACAGGGGAGAGGCCAGTAAGTTGGCCTAGGTGGTGCTCGTCTATCCATGAGATAATTAATTTATCACTCATTTTATCGTAATAAAGAATACTCCAGCCTGGACCACGAGTCGTGGCGACAAATTTGAAATGAACTAAAAAGTTTTCAAAAGAGCCCCATTCTTTTTCTATACTTGCATACAAGTCTCCTTTTTTATTTATTTCTTTTTGTTCTCCCGAAAGAGATGCGAAATAATATTCATGATTCCTCATACCATCGAATTCAAATCCGAAACGTCGCTGTAATTCACCTAGGACGAAAGCATTTTTCTCTGGGTCACTTTTAAGTTCGCTTATTTTGTTGAAAATAAGATTCGTATTTGTGACATATCCTTTATAAAGTTTTAAGTGCTCCTCTATTGTTTTTGGGCTTATTCCTACTAGCTCTCCTATCTCAAATGTTTTTGTTTTAAATGTTTCCATAATGTTTTTGTGTATTTAGTGTTAATATATAAAGTATATCATGGAACGCATAAAAAAATACTTACCATATATATCCCTTATAATTCTTATTATTTTGACCGCTAGTATCTGGTTTTTAGTTTTTCAGCATAAAAATAATTATTTAAAAGTTGTATTTCTGGATGTCGGTCAGGGAGATGCTATTTATATAGAGGCACCCAATGGAAGGCAGATGTTAATAGACGGTGGTCCGGATGCGACCCTTCTCGCAAGTCTTGCAAAGGTAATGCCTTTTGCTGATCGATCTATCGACATGATTCTAGCTACTCATCCAGATATGGACCACATCGGAGGATTCCCGCTACTATTAGACAATTATAAAGTGACGAGCATTATTGAGAATGACACCGTCTCTACAACTGCTGTCTCAGATAGTCTTGAAGAAAAAATTGCAAAGAAAAAAATAAATAAAATTATTGCACGACGTGGGATGCACATAATATTAGATGCAGAGAAAAATATTTATTTTGATATTTTATTTCCAGACCGTGATATTTCAAACTTTGAAAGTAATGATGCTGGAATTGTAGGGAAGCTAGTCTATGGCAATGAGTCATTTATGTTTACTGGGGACGCTCCTCTCTATACTGAGAATTTAATAGAATGGAACGAAAAAGATAGTACTTTAAAGTCCGACGTACTCAAGCTCGGTCACCACGGTTCGCGTACTTCATCGAGTACCCTTTGGCTTGAAAAGGTGAATCCCGAAATAGCAATAATATCAGTAGATAAGAATAACAAATATGGTCATCCGCACAAGGAATTACTCGACAGACTTTCATCTCTTAAAATTCCATTTTTAAGTACGGCCGACCAAGGTAATATAATTTTTGAAACTGATGGAAAGAAAATTTTTAGATAAAATAAAACTCTCGAGTTAATCGAGAGTTTTATTTAATGATTCCGGCTTTCTTTAATACTGCATAAGCTCCATGTTTGTTGATAGTTTTGATAGCTTTGGTTGAAAGTGTAAGAGGGAAATATTTCTTTAGCTCAGGAACGTAGATTCGTTTCTTCTGAAGGTTTGGATATTTGCGGACCATACCAGTAGGGTTGAATTTAGTAGCACGAACAACGTTCGAGTAGCCGCCCCCCATGATTGAGCCCTTTTTTGTTATATCACAAACTTTCGCCATAGATGAAGGTATGCTATCATATTAAATACACATATGCAAGCAATTGATCAAATATTCTATATAGTTGTACTTATAATGTCCGTGGTGGTTCATGAATTTTCTCATGGCTACGCAGCATACCTACTAGGGGACAATACAGCTCGCCTAAGCGGTAGACTTACCTTAAATCCTATAAAACATCTTGATCTTTTTGGTTCAATTATTTTACCCCTATTACTAATAGTTTCAAATGCGGGTTTTGTAATTGGTTGGGCAAAGCCTGTACCTTATAATCCGAATAATCTTAGCAATAAGAGATGGGGGAATTTACTTGTAGCTATCGCTGGTATAGCGGCCAATCTTGTTTTAGTTATTGTATTTGGCCTTTTGATTAGGTTTGCTCCAGTGTTGGGGATTCCTTTTGGTAGTCCTTTCTATAAAATTACCTCTATTATTGTCATATTAAACTTGGTTCTTATCCTTTTCAATCTAATTCCTATTCCACCACTTGATGGATCGAAAGTTTTATTCTCTTTCCTCCCTTTAAAATATAGATATATTGAAGACTTCTTAGAGAAATGGGGGATGTTCCTTCTCCTTTTCTTTATAATTTTCCTATGGGGTAAAGTAGCACCTCTTATTTTTATATTTTTCCATTTAATTACAGGGGTTTCTTTGGGGTAAACAAGCCCTTGCTTTTTTAGAGCCTTTATAGTAAAGTGTTTGCACTAGTCGTTGTGACTATGTTTTCATTTATATGCCTACAATTAACCAATTGGTTCGCAAGAGCCGCAAAATAATCAAGAGAAAATCTAAAGCTGTGGCTTTGGCTCGTGGTTTTAATTCTATTAAGAACAAGCCAGTTTATTATCCAGCTCCATTCAAGCGTGGAGTTTGTACGAAAGTTTCTACTACTACACCTAAGAAGCCTAACTCAGCTCTCCGAAAGATTGCTCGTGTTCGTCTTACAAATGGTATGGAAGTAACAGCATATATTCCAGGAGAAGGACACAACTTACAAGAACACTCAGTGGTTATGATCCGTGGTGGACGTGTGAAAGACCTTATCGGAGTACGTTATCATATCGTTCGTGGACGTCTTGATACGACAGGAGTTGAGAAGCGTCGCCAATCAAGAAGTCTCTATGGTACAAAAACACCTAAAGCAGCAGTTAAGAAATAATTTAAAATAATATGCGAAGAAAAATAAAAAATAAAAATATAGTAGAACCAGATATTTTGTACAAGTCTCAGAAGCTTGCGAAGTTCATAAACAATATTATGCTTCATGGAAAGAAGGAGACTGCTCGTAAGTCAGTTTATAAAGCTTTTGAAATTATCAAAGAAAAGACCGGCAACCCTAATCCACTAGAAGTTTTCGATACAGCTTTGAAGAATGCAGGTCCTACAGTAGAAGTTCGTTCACGTCGTATCGGTGGTGCAAACTACCAGGTCCCTCGCGAAGTTCGTCCTGAGAGACGCCTTGCCTTAGCAATGAGATGGATGATAGATGCAGCACGTAGTAAGAAAGGAGCACCTATCGCCGAGAAGCTTGCCGAAGAATTGATACTTGCTTCAAAGAATGAAGGTTCAGCTATCAAGAAGCGTGATGATACCCACAAGATGGCAGAGAGTAACAAAGCATTCGCCCACTTCGCTTGGTAATCAATATTTAAACAAAAACAAAAACTCCCCACCCGGGGAGTTTTTGATTTCTTGACAAAAGTTGAATAAGGAGTAGTTTTAAGGTAAATTTGAATGCGTATTGTATTTTTAGTATAAATTTCTAATTTTCTAAATTTTATAATTATGTCGAAAGATCCATGTGGAGCCTGCGGGACTCCGAAATCAAAAAATCATTGGGATAAAGATGATTGCCATCACTGCTACCCAGAGAATTTTTATGAGCTAAAAACTATTCCAGCTCAAATAAAAAATTCTGGAGACATTGTAGACAGCCCAATTTTTGAAGGCCAAGGAATTGAATTTTTGGCTGAACTAACTGAGGCTTAATGCCTGAAGAAATTAGTAAAAGGATGTCAAAAGCATCCTTTTATTTTTTTTACCTACTCAACGCTATCGCGTCAGAGAGGTAAAGAGGATTTTCTTGACAAAGATACCTAAAAGCTTAAGATGAATATAAATGTTAAATTTAAAATATAGACTATGATTAGCTACATTTCCTTTAAAAAAGCTTGTAAGGAGCTTAGAATTAATCCAAATATATTTGGAAATAATCCATTAGTAGGTGGACATCCACTTGTAACTTTTGAAGAACCCTTCGATTTTGGGACAATGAATTTTCCCGAGAAACAGCTGAAGCAGATTTTGATGATTGGTCAAATTATTTACAATTTGGAATCACAAGTTAATTTGGGCCACATGTATAATCTGACGACAAAGAAGGGAAGGGAAGATTACAGGAGAGATAGCGAAATAAAAAAGATTTTGCCCATTCTGCAAGAGTCAATTGAATTCTGGCTTGAGACCGGACTGAAGAAATGTAAGTCAGATAAAAATCTCATGTTCTGCAATGGAAGAGTTTTTGAAGTTGATCCAAAACAGACAGAGAAAATGGATGAAATGAACGATTACATGAAAGAAGTCCATCGTGATTTTCTTTACAAAGAGGCTATGTCTGAAATATCTGCCAGGGATGTGATTTTAAATGCTTAATGCATGAAAAATTTAGTAAAGGGATGTCAAAAGCATCCCTTTATTATTTTACCAGCTCAACGCTATCGCGCCAGAGAGGTAAAGGTGGTATAATATAATTATGAGTGCAGAGAAATTAATTTTAGAATATTTGAGTGAGAATAAGAGTAAGCCTGCGATTAGATATGCAGGTGTTCGCTTAGGATTTTTAGGTTTACCAGATTTTAAGTATTATAAATACCAGACACTTGCCAATAGATGTTCTTTATTAAAAAGTGGGGGATATATAAAAGAAACGAATGGTATTTATTTTATAACACAGAAAGGTGAAGAATTTTTAAATAAGAAAAATAAAACGGTTTTTAAAAAATTTGAATCTAGTAAAACAGATAAGGATCCAAAAGATTTACTTTTGTTATATGATGTACCAGAAGATAAGAAGGCACATAGAGATTGGCTTAGAAAAGAGCTTGTAAATTTCAATTATATTATGATTCAGAGAAGTGTTTGGGTGGGGCCTTCTCCATTACCGAAAGAATTTACACAATATCTAAAGGACATTGGGCTAAAGGACACAATAAAAACATTTAAATTAGAAAAAGGTTATAACTTACAAAAATAACATTTTACCTGTCTAACGCTATCGCGTTTGGGAGGTAAAATGTTATAAGGTAGATATTTATTTTAATAGGAAGGTTTTTAATTTAAAAAGTTATCCACAGTTTTGGAAGTTTTTATATTTACAAATAAAATTTTTTCTTTTATAATCTAGGAATGGAAAAATTTAAAAAAGTTTTTGCCCACGTTTTAAAAATTTTAAAGTGGGCCTTTCTAATTTTAGTGGGAGTTTTTATTATTTTAGTTATAGCTAGGATTCCTCACGCATTAAATCAACAGAAGACAGACGCTCAAATTATTAAAATTCATAATACAAAACTCACCCTTCCTGATGTAATGGGGGAGAACTTGCCACCATACCCTGGCGTAGAGGCGGACAAGACCGTGCAGGGCATAGATGCAAACAATAATGGTATTCGTGATGATGTTGAGCTTGCTATATTTAAAGAATATCCAAATTCTGCGAAAACCCGCGCAGTACTTTTGCAGTATGCACTAACGTTGCAAATGGAGGTTATGCAACCAATAATAAATACATCTACTGCTACAGAAGTTGCAAGAGAACAAAGTAGAGCATATGTTTGTATTGGTGATGTTTTATCAAGGGAAAATTTAGAAAAATTTAATAAAGAGGCTGATACTTTTACTAATTTTGTAAAAGAAAGAATGTTTAATACAGAAGAGAGAAAAAATAATAGAAGTATTTTTGTTGATAATGTAAGAAGTTATTCAAATTTAGAACAAAAATGTGATATAGATTTGTTTATTTTATCAAATTAAATTATTTTAATAAAATTTATATGAAGAATAAAAAATTATTTATTCTCGGTTTCTCCTTGTTGTTTTCTCTCTTATCCTTAACTGCTAATGCAGAGGGTGTATGTTCTAAGAGTGGCTATACTATACTTACTATTAATGGGATATTTACAGACAAAGAAGGTGCACTTAATAATAAAGATAGTTTACAAAGAAGTTTAGGTGCAGGATTTAAAAATGAACCTCTCAATGTTGACTATGTTTACAACCCTACTCATGCGCAAGGCTTCATAGATGTTCTAGATACTATCGCTCAAGGATATTTAAATCAGAAATCAGATTATGATTTAGTAGAAATGCTTAATAATGCAAGCACAAAAGTAAAGACAGAGAAACTTCTACTGGTAGGTCATTCGCAAGGGAATTTCTATGCCAATAATTTTTATGACAAAGTTGCTGATATGGAAGGCGGAGTGCCGAAGCAGTCCATCGGAGTTTATAGTGTTGCTACTCCAGCTTCACGCGTTGCAGGTGATGGTCTATATTTAACTTCAGATACGGATAAAGTTATCGCAAAGTTAGTAGGTAGTGCTAAAAAGATAATGCCTCCGAATACCCATATTAGTTATACTAACAATGAAGATATTTGGGGTCACGATTTTTACAAAATATATTTAGCTCATAATGGTGACAGAATTATCGGAGACCTCAAAACATCTTTAGATAAATTAAAAACAAATGATATTCAATCCTCAAATACTCCTTGTTTGTCTCCAGTAAAAATTTCTTTAGCTCACAAAATTACCGGTGCAATGCTTGCTGTTACAGATTTTTCTGCAAACACTATTATAAATAGTGTAAAACAAACAGTAACCCTTGCATATAATTTATCAAAAAAAGCAACGATATTGGTAGGGGAGAATTTAGCAAATATTGCCAGTAAGAACCTTGCTTTTGCTGGTTCTTCAATTATGGCAGGCCCACTTTTTAGTATAAGCGATCAATCTCTCAATAATACCCAGTTTAGCAATATGCAAGTCTTAGAAGGGGTAGAGAATAATATTCAAGAAAATACCAATCTAGATACCAATATTCCTGTGGTCACTGATACAAATGTTGAGGAGACAAACTTGAATCCTACTCCAACTGATATCGAGCCTGTAAGTACTACGCCTGATTCTGGTGTATCTTCTGGTGGAAGTAGCAATGGTGGTGGAAGTAATGATAGTGGGGAAAATAGTGATGATAATCCGACAGAAGATAATAAAGATGACAAAGTAGAGGATAAGACTGCGCCAGTAATAACTTTAGTCGGAGAAAGTGTTATCAATATAGAAGTTGGCTCGACTTATGTAGATGCTGGAGCTACAGCTCTTGATGATATAGATGAAGTGGTAGAAGTAGTCTCTTCTGGTATTGTGGATAATATAAAAGCTGGGGTTTACACTATTACTTATACGGCGACGGATAAGGCAGAGAACGTGGCGACTTTAAATCGTACCATAAATGTTATAGCTCCGAATATTAAAGATACAACTGCGCCAGTCATAACTTTAAATGGAGAAAGTTCTGTGAATATTGAATTGAATACGACTTACGTCGACGCTGGAGCAACTGCGACTGATGATATAGATGGAGTGGTAGAAGTTGTGACGACTGGAATTGTAGATAATACAAAAGTTGGAATTTATACTCTTACTTATACAGCGACGGATAAAGCCTTGAATATTTCGACACTAACTCGCATAGTTGAAGTGAGTCAACCTGCAATGGCTCTCTCATTTCCACCTGCATCAATGACGACTTCAGGTGATGGAGTTTATCCGAATAGTGCAAAGAGAAAGATAGAAGAATTTCTTTACCAAATAGTTTATACAAGCAAAGACAATACTCCTCCTTATAGTGTAACGCTTCGAAGAAAGAATTTGAAAACGGGAGTTTATTTAAATGATCAACAAATGAATACAATCAACAATAGTTCCAATAGAGTTTGGCCGGCTGAATTAAGAGATGGGAATTATGCAAATGGGGAACTGTATAGCGTTAGTAATTCTGTAGATGATGAAGGTGAGTATGAGTATTATTTCGTAATTGTTGATAAAGATTTTAATATAGTAAAAAAATTTGGAGAAAATAATAATTTGAAAATCACGGCTACTCCGGCTACAAATTATTATCCTAGCAAAGCTTCTTTTGGGACAGAGAATGGTGACGGAAAAAATTGGCAAGTTTGGATTTTTGATAAATCAAATATTTATGATTGGTCTGATACTTATATAAATAATTATTTGCATCAGCATTTCAAAGTTCAAAATTATGATTATATAAGTGGTGGTGTTTTGAGACTTGATCTTTTTAGTAGTGATCCAAGGAATGGTTTTGAACCTGGAGATATTACTACAGGGGGTGTATCTGAATATCGTCTTCCTGTTGATCCGCTCAGTCTTCCTGCCAGCACTCTTCATGATGTTGATATACAGTGGGATAGCACTGGTTATAATTACACTTATACTTTAGCCTCAAATGCTTCTGTCGCAAGTACAGGGCACGTGAACATTACGAATATATCCAATAATCTTTGGATAGGTTGGGGTATTTATAATCCGAAAGTCTATTGGGCTGCAAGTGTTTATGCTCCATTCTTCGAAAGTGTTTGGGTTGGGGCTCCATCTCAATTTGCAGAGGGGAGAACAGGAGGAAAATATGTATACCCAGCTCCTTCACCGATATACAAAGTTCATACGGAGCCAGTTAAGAGTGGAGAAAAATTAATAAATACTTTTGATTTTCAAAATTTGTCACCGGTAGTAAATGGAGTTGTAGATAATACTAATCATACTATTAATCTGACTGTGCCGTACGGTACAAACATTTCAAGCATGACCCCAATAATTACAATTTCAGATAAGTCGACGATTGCTCCGCAAAGTGGGGTGGCGAAAGACTTTACAAATAATGTTACTTATACCGTCACAGCAGAAGATGGAACTACACAATCTTATATAGTGACAGTTACAGTTTTGCCAAATCCCAATCCAGACGACCCGGACAGTACTCCTCCAACTCTCCGAAGTTATGCATTGAATAATACTCAAAGTAATATAACTATCAATCCCGTGACTTCAAATCTTACTATTTCACTTAGGGCGAATAAAAAAGTAAACTGGCTTTCTATAAAGATTATAAAAACAGATAATGAAGATGTTTCAAAACTATATCAGTCCGATACGAAGAATTGTCGTGATGGTGAAAATTCATGTGAAAAGCTTTGGGATAAAGGGGAGCTGACTCATGGTATTTTACAAAACGGAAATTATAAAATACGAGTACGCTTGGAAGATACCTCAGGTAAAATTTATGAGGAATATCTGCCTTATATTATTACAGTAATTGGCCAATCATAAAAAGGATTTACTCAAACAAAGGTATGTGTGGGGGAGAGAAGATTTTTATTGCAAAATTTATGGATTTGTTGTATATTTGGGGGACAAAAGACTTGAATGTCTACCTGTAAAAATCAGGTAATTTTATTTTTAGCAACATTAATTATATATATGGAAAGAGATTATCCACTAGAGAAAGTAAGAAATATTGGAATTATTGCTCACATCGATGCAGGTAAAACTACGACGACTGAGCGCGTGCTTTTTTATACAGGTGTGTCGCACAAAATAGGTGAAGTTCACGATGGGGAAACAACTACCGACTGGATGGAGCAAGAGCGTGAACGCGGAATTACTATTACTTCTGCGGCTGTTACTTGTTTCTGGACTCCAACTTATGCTGCTATCACTGATAAGACCAAGAAGCATCGTTTCAACATTATCGACACCCCAGGACACATTGACTTCACAGTGGAAGTGAAGAGATCTCTTCGTGTGCTCGATGGAGCTGTTGTCGTTTTCGACGGAGTTGCTGGAGTAGAACCTCAATCTGAAACTAACTGGCGCTATGCTGATGAGGCAAGTGTTCCTCGTGTTTGTTTTATCAACAAGCTAGATAGAACAGGTGCATCTTTCGAACATTCATATGCGACAATTCTTGATCGTCTCACAAAGAAAGCTATCCGAATGCAGATTCCTATTGGTCTCGAAGAGAATCACGAAGGAGTTATTGATCTTCTAAACATGAAGGCGTACTACTTTGAAGGGGAGATGGGGAACAAAGTTATCGAAAAAGAAATCCCAGAAAATCTAGTTGCTGAAGCAGAAAAATATCACGCCGAACTTATTGAAAAGATCGTTGAACAAGATGATGCAGTGATGAATGATTATTTAGAAGGCAAAATTCCTGATATTGATACTTTGAAAAAATTAATGAGAAAAGGAGTTATTGCTAATGAAATTTTCCCAGTGTTTGCTGGATCAGCTTTGAAAAATAAAGGTGTCCAGCTAGTGCTCGATGCTGTTGTCGACTACCTTCCTTCTCCACTTGATATTCCAGCAATTCTAGGAACTAACCCTGATACAGATGAAAAAGATTCTCGCCCCGCTTCAGATGAAGCACCATTTTCAGCGCTTGCTTTCAAAGTAGCTACTGACCCATTCGTCGGACAAATTATTTTCTTCCGTGTTTATTCAGGTTCTCTTTCCGCCGGAAGTTATGTTTACAATCCACGCACTCGTAATAAAGAAAGAATCGGACGAATTCTCCGAATGCATGCGAACGACCGTGAAGAAGTGAAGAAAGTTTACGCTGGAGAAATCGCAGCCGCTGTTGGTCTTAAAGATACTATTACTTCCGATACACTTTGTGACGAAGAACACCCAATCGAACTTTATCGTATTATTTTCCCAGAGCCAGTTATTCAACTACGTGTTGAGCCAAAGACAAAAGCAGACCAAGAGAAGATGGGTATGGCGCTTTCAAGACTTGCTCAAGAAGATCCTACTTTCCGTGTGACTACCGATGCTGAGACAAATGAGACTATCATCGCCGGAATGGGTGAACTTCATTTGGAAATCATTGTTGATCGTATGAGACGTGAATTCTCTGTGGAGACAAACGTTGGTAAACCTCAAGTTGCATACCGTGAGACTATTACAGGCGAAGCTCAAGTAGAAGGTAAGTACATCAAGCAGTCAGGAGGCCGTGGTAACTATGGTCACGTGAAGATCAGAATTAAGCCAATGGATCAGAGTATTAAAGCTGAAGATTTACCAAAGAATACAAAGCGTGAGAAAGGTTTCGAATTCATCAACACAATTAAAGGAGGTGCTATTCCACAAGAATACATTCCTGCTTGTGAGAAAGGATTCAAAGAAGGTCTCGACCGCGGAGTGCTCGCTGGATTCAAACTTGAAAATGTTTCTGTTGAACTTTATGATGGAACGTATCACGATGTGGACTCCAACGAAATGGCCTTCAAGATTGCTGCAAGTATGGCAATTCAAGATGCATGTAAAATGGCCCGCCCTGTTATCCTTGAGCCGATGATGCAAGTAGAAGTAGTTACTCCAGACAAATTCATGGGTGATGTTACAGGAAGTCTCTCATCAAAACGTGGACTCATCGAAGGTATGGAGGCTCGTGGTATGAACCAAGCAGTCCGTGCAGTTGTACCTCTATCCGAAATGTTTGGATACATGACGACTCTTCGCTCTATGACAGAAGGACGTGCAGGATTCACAATGGAATTCCTACGCTATGATATAGTTCCACAAAGTGTCGCAACATCAATTATTGAAAGTAGAAAATAATTTTTTAAAAAAAAGAAGGAAATGCCCCAGAGAGACGATAGTCTCTCTGGGGCATTCTCGATTTTGTATTTTAACCAAAAATGTTATAATAACAAGATATTATTAATTAATTTTTTCCTAATCACATATGCAAAAACAAAAAGGAAATATGGGTGTAGTAGTTTCTTTTATTATTGTTATTGGCCTTATTGTATTGGCTGTTTATTCACTTATGCATAGACCCGTTAAAGTTGATCCATTAGAAGGGATTAAGGGTGTAGACAGTAGTGCACCGACAACAGCAGGAGATAGCGCAACAGCAACAACAGGAGAACAACAAGCACAACCAACAGAACAAAAAACTATGGAACCAAATACAAATGCAAATAAGAATGTTAGAAATTTAAGTAATTTTACTCCAGTAGCTAAAGTCTCAACACTTGAGAAGATTGATCAAGTTGTCGGTACAGGGAAAGAAGTACAAGCTGGCGCAACGGTGAGCGTACATTATACAGGAGCAGTCGCTGCTACAGGTGCGATTTTCCAATCTTCAAAAGATTTTGGAACAGAGCCAGTAACATTTCCTCTCTCAGGAGTTATTAAAGGATGGACAGATGGAATTCCAGGGATGAAAATAGGTGGTACTCGTCGTTTAGTTATACCTGCAGCTATGGCCTATGGAGCCAACCCACCATCTGGTTCTGGTATTCCTGCGAACGCAGACTTAGTCTTCGACGTTGAACTAGTAGCAATTAAATAAATTATTTATGAAAGAGAAAGGTAAATTATTTTTCCAAAAGAACATAAGAAGGAAGCGCACTTGGGCGATTCTCGTTCTTCTACTTCTTGTTGGAAGTTATTTTATCTTTAGGACACCTGCAAGCGTGGCGAATACTACTACAGACATTGCAAAAATTTCAGACTTAAAGCAAACGGTTCTAGCTACCGGTCAGGTAGTTTCTAATACTGATTTAAGTTTATCATTCAATTCGACAGGTATTGTAAAATCTTTAAAAGTAAAAGTGGGGGATAAGGTTAAGCAAGGACAAGTTTTAGCTACTCTTGATCAAGGGGCAGAGCTTGCTGCACTGACGTCTGCACGTGGCGCACTTGCGGCCGCGCAAGCCAGGCTGAAACGAACCATCGAAGGATCTTCCAATGAAGAAATAGCCCTTGCAGAGATAACGCTTGCCCAGACCAAACTGACTCAAGAGACCCTTGTAAATAATGCGTATCAGAATCTCCTCAACAGCACCCCCGAAGCCAACCTATACCCTACAGAGAGAAATTATGAATCACCAACCATCAGTGGTAACTACAACCTAGGTAAAGAAGGCCAGATAATAGTCAGTATTGATCTAAATGCTAGTTCTTTTAAAACTCACGGTCTACTTGCCGTAGATGGTGACGTCTCTACCACCACTCCTCAACCCATCGGTAACTCAGGCCTTTTCATAGAATTCCCCACAGGAGTCACTCTCAACTACACCGACTGGAGTATTGATATCCCTAACAAGAAAGCATCAAACTACTTAACCAATTACAATGCATATCAGACGGCAGTCTCTCAAGCAAAGTTTGCTATCGATCAACGTACTGCCGAGCTCGCTATCAAGAAGTCCGCTGCTCGTGGATCCGACATTGATTTAGCCAATGCCGATATTTTATCTGCGGAAGGGCAGGTACAAGCGGCACAGGCTCGTTACAATAATACAATTATCTCGGCCCCCGTAGATGGAACGATTACAAGTATAGATATTAAAATTGGTGAGCAAGCTATGGCTCAAAAGAGTGCAATAGTTTTGCAAGATGTTTCCAATATTTATATTGAGACGAATATCAACGAAGCCAATATTAGTAGTTTGTCTCTCGGTCTTCCGATAGATATTACTTATGATTCTTTTGGAACAGATAAAATTTTCAAAGGTATTATTACCAAGATTGATCCAGCGGGAACTGTTGTCTCTGGCGTTGTGAATTATAAAGTTACAGCAAGCACAGAACAAGTGAAAGATTTGAGACCTGGCATGACGGCAAACATGACTATCAAGGTTGCCGAGAAAGATGGCGTGATAGCTATCCCATCTCGCTCAATTATTATGAATAGTAATGGTGATAGAGTTTTGCGATTAATCACAAATACAAAAAATAAAAGTTATAAAGAGGTTCCTATAATCACAGGACTAGAAGGTGATGGAGGACTTGTAGAGGTTATAAAAGGACTTTCCATTGGCGACGAGTTTGTAATATTAATCAAAAAATAAAATGTTAATCGAACTCAAGAATATAGTAAAGAATTACGTGAATGGCGACGTGGTTACAAGAGTATTGCGCGATGTTGATCTCTCTGTCGATGAAGGGGAATTTGTTGCTATCATGGGGCCGTCGGGTTCTGGTAAGTCGACTCTCATGCATACTATCGGCTTCCTTGATCGTCCGACTTCTGGTACATATCTTTTTGATGGGGAAAACACACAAAGTTTTACTGACGATGAGCTTGCTCGAATCAGAAATAAAAGAATTGGATTCGTTTTTCAATCTTTCAATCTTCTTCCCCGTACTTCTGTCTTGGACAACGTAATGCTTCCACTTCTTTATAGTGGAGACAAGTCGGGTTATGAAAGTCGTGCTAAGAAAGCATTGGAATCTGTCGGTCTGGGGGAGAGAATTCACTTCATGAGTAATCAAATTTCCGGAGGGCAGAAGCAGCGCGTTGCTATTGCTCGCGCACTTGTCTGTGATCCGAAAGTTATTTTTGCCGATGAGCCGACTGGTAATTTGGATTCAAAGAGTGGAGCCACCGTCATGCACATACTTGAAGAATTGAACAAAGAGGGTCGCACTATAATACTCGTCACTCATGACAAGCAGGTCGCACTCCATGCGAACCGCATTGTAACTATTCGCGACGGAAAGATTGTAGAAGATAGACTTGTCCCAAATTCTGAAAGAGTTCACTCAAAAGAAATAAAAGAGGAAGAGGAATAATGCGATGGATAATACTTTAGTCAAAGAAATAAAGACATCAATCAAAGATTTACTTGCAAGGAAAGGTAGATCATTTTTGACAATACTCGGTATTATCATAGGTGTTGCAGGGGTCATCATCATTATTTCTCTCGGCTCCGGTGCTCAGTCTCTCGTCTTGGGTCAGATTACCAAGTTGGGGTCAAATCTAGTTGGAGTCTTACCAGGGAAGAGTAGTGAGAATGGTCCTCCGACTGCAGTATTTGGTGTTCAGATCAAAACATTGAAGCTTTCAGATGTGGAAGCGATAAAGAATAAAGGCAAGGTTCCGAATGCTACAGCTGTAGCTGCTTTTGTGAATGGGAGCGCGACGATCATCGCTGGCAAGGAGAGTGTGGACACTTCCTTCACAGCTACGGATGGTAGTTATGTTCGTGTTCAGAATATAGAAATGACAAAAGGAACTTTTTTCTCAGATGAAGAAGCGAACTCTGGTGCCAATGTTATCGTGCTTGGTTATGATGTCGCGACAGCTCTTTTCCCAAATGGTGGTGAGATAGGTAGTGTGGTAAAGATAAAAGTTCCGAACAACAATCCGATGTCTAGTAATGAAGTTTCGAATAGTATTCCATTGCGAGTTATAGGAGTTCAGAAGAAGATGGGTACAGTTGCTTTTCAGAATCAGGATGATCAAGTCTTCATTCCATTTTTAATAGGTCAGCGTCAGATTTTAGGGATAGATTATGTGCAAGCTATTCGTATTAAAATTGACGATCCCAACAATGTGAAAAACGCCATTGCCGATATCACAAGGGTTTTACGTGAACAACATAGAATTCACAATATTGAGAATGATGATTTTTATGTTCGTGATTTAGCGGATGCCATTAAGCTTCTGACAGGAATCACGGATAATTTGCGCATATTCTTGGGGCTCATGGCGGCTATTTCTCTTGTCGTTGGTGGTATTGGTATTATGAATATTATGCTCGTGAATGTATCCGAGCGCACGAGTGAGATAGGTTTGAGGAAGGCGATAGGTGCCACAAGGAAAAATATTCGCAATCAATTTCTTGCGGCTACTGTATCTATCGTCGTTGGTATTGTTTTTGGACTTTATCCAGCTTTAAAGGCAGCCAAGCTTGATCCGATAGTGGCACTTCGTTATGAATAATATTTATTTAAAGCAAGCTATACGTGGCATCAAGTCGAATCCTTCAAGGACGCTTTTAACGACGCTCGGCATCATGATCGGTATCGGTACTGTTATTCTAGTTCTTTCGGCTGGTGAGGGATTCAAGAGTTATATCAATGCTCAAGTGGAAGCTTTCGGTAGTAACAGTATTATAGTAGAGACTTCAGTTCCTGCTTCTACGAAGGCTCGCCAAGGTGGCGCTTCTGATTCTGGTACTGCAAATAGCTCTGCCACGAATGCTGTCCCTATCACAACTTTGAAAATCCGTGATGTAGAAGATATGAAAAATATTCCAAATGTGAAGAATGCATACGGAGCGTCTATTGGCCAGCAAGTTGTCACTTATAAAGGAGTTTCGAAAACCACATTTATCTTTGGAGCTTCAGCCGCACGTTTTGATATTGATAAAGGTGTCATCGCATCCGGCCGAGGTTACGATATCGGTGAGGATAAGTCGCTCGCTCAAGTGGCAGTCTTAGGAAGCAGAATCGCAACTGATTTATTTGGCGACAGTAATCCACTCGGCCAATTGATAAGAGTGGGGAATTATAATTTTGAAGTCATAGGTGTTTATGAGTCCAAGGGCAGCTTTGGTCCGATGAGTGAAGATGATGAAGTATTTATTCCTATTACAACTTTACAGAAAAAGATTCAAGGTATCGATTATCTTATTTATTCAGTTGTAGAGCTTGCGGACAATTCTAAAGCAAATGCTACCAAGCTCGACATTATAGATACACTTCGTAGGAATCATTACATCACCGATCCAACTCGTGACGACTTCAAGGTAAATACTCAAGAAGAAAGTTTGTCCGTCTTTAATACCATTCTTCAGGCGATCACATTTTTGCTTATCGCCATTGCCTCCATCTCTCTCATTGTTGGCGGGGTAGGGGTTATGAATATTATGTACGTCGTGGTGACGGAGCGCATCGGCGAGATAGGACTCAAGAAAGCTCTAGGTGCTCGTGGTAAGGATATATTATATGAATTTTTGATTGAGGCAGTCCTCCTGACAATTATTGGCGGAGTCATAGGAATTATCGGTGGATCATTTCTGGCATTTGTCGTATCAAAGGTGGCGCAGGGCGCTGGCCTTGCTTGGAAGTTCATCGTGCCTATCTGGGGTGTTGTACTTTCCGTTTCTGTCTCTATGGTTATAGGTATAGTTTTCGGTGTTTTCCCAGCTCGCAATGCCGCCCGCTTGGACCCAATTGTGGCTCTAAATAGGGAATAAAAAACACGAATTTTCCCCCTCCTGCGAAGGAGGGGGTAGGGGGAGGTGAATAATTAGTTCACCCCTCCGCCTTCGGCACCTCCCCTTAGCAGGGGAGGAATTTATGATATACTAGAGATATGGAAACATTTTTACAAGACAAAAAAATAAAGTGCTCGTTATTTATATTAATAATAATTATAGGTTTATTTACATTAGCTAGTTTCGTAAATGAGGTTAAGAAAGGGGATAATGAAGGTAATGGTAGTCAGCCCACCAATACTATCACTGTCTCTGGTACTGGGGAAGTTTCGGCGGTTTCTGATATT
>JAPLXT010000056.1:43484-46704 GCA_026395935.1 Candidatus Nomurabacteria bacterium
TATTAATTTAAATAAAGAAGGCAAGACGACAAAAGAAGCGCAAGATCTTCTCAATGTAGAAATTACAAAAACTCTAAAATATTTGAGCGATCAAAAGATAGCAGACAAAGATATCAAGTCAGAATACGGAGGACTCAATCCAAAATATTCTTACAGTTCGGGAATTGTTTGTATGGCTTATCCATGTCCAACCCAAGATCCAAAGATTACGGGGTACACAGCTACGCAGTCCATCACAGTTAAAGTCCGCGCAGTCGATACTGCAAGTGACATTCGTACAGGCTTAGCTGCTCTCGGAGTTACCGATATCAGTGGTCCAACATTCTCTATTGATAATGAAGATAGTATGAAGGATGCTGCTCGCTCTCTTGCTATAACAAATGCGAAAGAGAAAGCAAAAGTTCTCGCCAAAGATCTTGGAGTCAAGCTCGGTCATGTTGTCAGCTTCTCTGAGAATAGTGGCGGTGGATATCCTGTAATGTATTCTGCGAAAGCCATGATGTCCGACAGCGCTACAGGTTCTGCCCCTGCTCCTATTTTACCAAAAGGTGAGAATAAGATTACTTCAAATGTAAATATCGTTTACGAAATAAAATAATTCTAAAAGCGCCCCAGCCATCCGGCTGGGGCGCTTTTGTATATATAGTCAAAATAATAAGAACTTACCCCGTATAGATTTTTTAGAATAGTCCTTTAAGAAGGAACTTGGGAGGCTGTCGAGCCGAGCACGAGGAATTTTCTAGCAAGAAAATATCCGTGTCCTTCGTAAGGAGCTATTCAAAAAATCTAGAAAGGTAAAATCTAACCCAGATTGACTTCATTCACCATATTATGGTAATATACATCTATTACACCCCCGGGGTGTTTTTTAATAAGAGAGAGTTTATCAATTAATCGTTACAATATATGGACAAAATTACAGAATATTTCAAAGAAGTACTAGCAGAAGCAAAGCATATTACTTGGCCTACTCGCAAGCAAGCCATCTACGCTACTATAGCCGTTTTAGCTATATCCGTATTCGTTGCTTATTACTTAGGTTTATTAGACTTTATATTTAGTAAGAGTTTGGAGAGAGCATTATTACTAAGATAACCTATCTGCGTGAGCAGGTTTTAAAAACATATGGCAAAACAAGAATTAAGAGGTGAGAGGAATTGGTATGCAATTCACACTTACGCCGGGTACGAGAATGCAGTTATGCGTAATTTACGTCAGCGTATCGATTCACTAGGAATGAACGACAAGATTTTCAGCGTCGTTGTTCCAACCGAAAAGAAAATTAAAATAAAAGCAGGCAAGAGAGTAGAGACAGAAGAGAAGCTCTATCCAGGTTACGTTCTCGTAGATATGATCGTGGATGACAATTCTTGGTACGTCGTTCGTAATACTCCTCGCGTCACAGGTTTCGTCGGTGCAGGAGTCAATCCTGTTCCATTGAACAAGCAAGAAGTGAATGATCTCTTCGGCCGTATGGACAACAAGAGTAGTGTCACCAAGCATCACATGGATATAGAAGTAGGGGAGATTATTCGTATTTCCGATGGTCCATTCAAAGAGCTTGAAGGAAAAGTCAGTGACGTCGACAACGAGAGAGGCAAAGTGAAAATTCTTGTTTCCATGTTCGGTCGTGAGACTCCAGTGGAACTGGATTTCTTGCAAATCAAGAAGATTTAAGATAAGATAAAGTCTGTTACGCTAAAGCTTCAATATTAGTTTAATAATCAAAAATTATGGCAAAGAAAATTACAAAAAAAGTTAAGTTACAAATACCAGCCGCAAAGGCAACCCCAGCTCCACCACTAGGTCCAGCATTGGGTCAGGCCGGAGTGAACATCGCAGAATTCTGTCAGAAGTTCAACGCTATGACTGCCAAGGACGCAGGGGATATAGTAGGAGTTCTTATCACAGTTTATGAGGATAGAACTTATGATATCAAAGTGAAGACTCCTCCAGTTTCAGGCCTTATATTCAAGGCTGCAGGCGTAGAAGGAGGTTCAGGCAAGCCAAATACATCCAAGGCAGGCAGTATAACCCGCGCTCAAGTTCGTGCAATAGCCGAGAAGAAAATGCCCGACTTGAATGCCAAGAATATAGAAGGAGCCTGCAATAAATATACAGGGGTGTAATTATTGCAAATAGTTAGTGTATTGACATTGTATACACAATGTGTATACTTAAGGTATGACTACTTTAAATATAAGAATTGAAGAGGATTTAAAAAAGAAAGCGACTAAGGCTTTGGCTAGTATGGGGCTTGATATGTCTTCCGCTGTGAAGCTTTTTCTTCATCAGACAGTTGCTGAAAATGGCCTACCTTTTCACCCTACGAATAATGCTAAAGTTATAAGAGCAATGTGGGACAGAGAAGTTGCTGATGCTTTGAAGAATGGGAAATCTTATACTTCTACAAAAGAAATGTTTGATGATATAATAAAAGGCAGATAATTATGTATCACCGATATTACACCAAACAATTTCAAAAGTCTTTTAATAAAATTTTATCTTCTGGTAAAGTAAAGAGAATTGATGTTGAAGCTGTGGTAGATATATTATGCAAAGGCAATAAGTTGCAAGAAAAGTATCAGAATCATAAACTTCATGGTGAATATGATGGTTATGACGAATGTCACATAAAAGGGGATCTAATTATAATTTATAAAATAGAAGAAGAAAAACTTATTTTAATCTTAGTAGATCTCGGCTCTCACTCAGAATTATTTTAAACAAAATTTCCCCAAGGACTTTCCCTGGGGAAATTTTGTTATTTAATTTTATTTTCCAACTCTTTCCACGTATTCTCCGCTGTCAGTATTCACTATTACTTTGTCGCCTTCCTCTACAAAGAAGGGGACTTGGATTTTAATTCCATTTTCTAGAACTGCGAGCTTGCCGCCACCATTGGCAGTATTTCCACGGATGGATGGAGGAGCTTCCTTGATTGTGAATTCCATTTTTATAGGTACGGATATTTTAATTATCTTTTCTTCGTCATCATCGTCCCAGATCATAGCAGTCACGAGGCCATCAGTCTTCAGGTATTTTGCACCCGCACCGATTATTTTCTCTTCTATCTTAAATCGATCCGCTGCGTCAGTAGGTGAAGCGAACCAGTATTCACCCTTGTTGGTATAGAGGAATTTTACTTCTCTTTTTATTATATCGGCTTCATTTACCTTATCTGCCGCGTGGAATGTCGCATTCCAAGTACGTCCCGAGA
>JAPLXT010000066.1 GCA_026395935.1 Candidatus Nomurabacteria bacterium
GTATCTAATTTTTCCTTAATTTCCTCAAGGAGACTATTGAATTCTTTTATAAAGGCAAGTATTTCTTCATCTGTTGCAGTTTTGTTTTTAATCTTTTCTGCAATTTCTAACATTGTTTTTTCATCCATATTTTTAAATGATTTTTTTATCTTTTTAAAGCGACCTTAGCATTATATTTTATATTATAACCTATTTCCCCCTAAAAAACATAAATTCTTAATCTACTTAATATTATACACTATTTAAGTATGAACGTCAATAGTTAATTCTCGTGTTCCTAATTATTGTATTTATGTTAAAATGGAACAATGAAATCATATTATGGTGAAGAGACAAAAAAAGCTTTGAAAAATTTCCCTTTTTCAGTGCCTAATGTTGATAAGGAATTTATTCTATCTATTATTAAGGTCAAAAAAGCTTGTGCTTTGGCCAACTACACGGCTCATAATTTAAGTTTAGAAGTTAAAAATGCAATTGTAAAAGCTTGTGATGAAGTATTAAAGGGCGGTTATGAGAGAGAGTTTCCATTATCTAACTTTCAGGGTGGAGCAGGAACGGCTATAAACATGAATGTGAACGAAGTCTTAGCTTCAAGGGCTACTGAAATTTTGAACAATAAAGTTAAAGTTCATCCGAACGATGATGTAAACGGCAGTCAATCTACCAATGATGTTAATCCTTCAGCTTTAAAAATTTCTACATTTTATTTGTTGGAAAATTTAGAGAAAGAGTTATCTTCACTCATAGGATCCTTCCAAAAGAAATCAAAAGAATTTAAAAACATAAACAAGCTAGCGAGGACTCATCTGCAAGACGCCATTCCTACTACCTTAGGAAAAGAGTTTGAAGTTTATGCGGAAGTTTTAAAAAAGCATGAATCCCAGATAAAAATGGCGCAAGATTTATCAAAGATTCTGAATCTAGGTGGGACAGCCATAGGGGATTCATTAAACGCGAGTCCCATATATATAAAAGAAGTTTATAAAGAATTAAATAAAATTACTGGTGGTAAATTTTCTCGTGCGAAGAATCTAATGGCGAGGACAAGTTCACAGACTGACTTTTTAATAATTTCCCAAGTGGTTGTATCTCTCTCTGTTGATTTGTCTAAAATTGCTAATGATTTTAAATTTATGGCTTCTGGTCCTAATGGAGGAATAGGGGAGATAATTTTGCCAGAACTTCAAAAAGGGTCTTCTATAATGCCCGGTAAGGTGAACCCTGTCATGCCAGAAACAGTCAATCAATTGTATTACTTAGTTTCTGGGAACAATATCTCCATCGAAAAAGCCACAGAAGCTTCAGAGTTAGAGCTTGGAGTAATGCTGCCTATCATTATCGACAAATTGATAGGATCGATAAGGCTCATGACCGAAGTGATAATTCAGTTTAATAAGTTGTGTGTCGAAGGCGTTAAAGCTAATAAGGAAAGATGTACATATCATCTTGAGAACTCCACTGCTTATGCAACCATCTTGGTTCCTCGACTTGGTTATGATGTAGTTTCTCAAATAGTAAAGAGGTCAATCTCTACAGGTAAGACATTACGTGAGATTGTAGTAGGAGAGTCTCATCTAACAGAAAGTGATTTCAATAAAATTATTAATTCATATAAGCTTTTGCGATAAACTTCTCTTATTTTACGTATTAAGGTTATAATAACAGGATATGACAGATACCCATCTTTTTGACAATAAAAACACAGAAAAAACAGATATAGAATTAGTTGGGTTATCCTTAAGTGATCCGAATTATTTTTTATTTTTATCTAAAAGGTACGAAGAAAAGCTTTTGAGATACATTATGAGAATTTCCAAATTCAGTCGCGAAGATGCTGAGGATGTTTTGCAGGAAGTTTTTATCAAGACCTATTATAATTTGAATGGTTTTGATAAAGAACTTCAGTTTTCTTCTTGGATCTATCGAATAGCTCACAATGAGGCAGTAAGTGCAATAAGGAAAAAGGCTGTTCGACCAAGTATTGCCCTTGAGGTAGAAGATTTAGAAAGATTTGGTGATTCTTTTGATATGACGAAAGATATAGACAATTCATTTGACAGGAAAATGATAGATGAAGCTCTCTCCAAATTAGATGAGAAATACCGTGAAGTATTAGTTTTGCGTTTTCTTGATGAGAAAGATTATACGGAGATTGCCGATATTTTGAAGAAGCCGGTCTCTACAATCGGTAATTTAATATTAAGAGGTAAGAAACTTTTCAAGGAAGAGTATGATAAATTAATAATTAATAAATGATATGGAAAATAAAAACATAAGCCAAATAGCATTTGAAAGGATTAGAGGGGAGGGTATCAAGCCAATTCCACGCAAGGTTTTTAATATTAAACGCGCTTTGTTTTGGCTGGTAGTTATTTT
>JAPLXT010000004.1 GCA_026395935.1 Candidatus Nomurabacteria bacterium
GCTTTCAATCAAAAACTTTGCGATTGGCTGCTTTGGTACAACACCATCCGTCCCCACCATTCTCTTGGACTTCTTTCTCCTTTGAAGTATATTTGTTCTAAATTATCAGCTGAAAACTGCCAGATGTTGTGGACGGATACACATAATTGACATACTGTCATATACGACGATATAATACACTTGTGTGTTAATTAATAATTAATTATAAAAATATGGGACTTGAAGCCATAAATACTGGTGCTCCCGCACCGCAAGAAGAAAGTGATTTAGAAAAAGAAATAAAAATAATTGAGGGCAATATTACCCTTAAAGAAAGAGTGCTTGATGAATTGAGCAGAAGAGTGTATGAGTTAAGGAATAATTATCCTGTGGATGGTTTTGAAGTGGTTGAATACAAAACTACTACTAACGGAACGGCAGAACCAACAATTCCTCAAGCTAGAGATAGGCGTGAAAAGGAAGCTTTAGAAATCGAAACTAATAAAATGCCAGCAAAACGAGATGAAATCAAAGAACTTAAAGAAAATCTAAAGAAAAAACTGCAAGGCTAGGATTAATCAACAAAAAACCGCCCTGATATTTGCGAAGGGCGGTTTTTTTGATTTTAGTTATATTATTTTAACATCTATGTTCACACCGGACGGCAGAGAGAGATTAGTTAGAGAGTCCATAATCTTCGGTGAAGGGTTGATTATATCAATGACTCTGCGGTGCACTCTCATCTCAAACTGCTCACGAGCATTTTTGTAGACGAAAGGTGAACGATTGACTGTCCATTTTTTTATTTCGGTAGGCAAAGGTATTGGACCTACAATTTTAGCATCGTAACGAAGAGCCGTATCGATAATCTGCTTGACCGAAAGATCAAGCACTTTAGACTCATAAGCCATCACTCTAATACGCAACTTAGAAATAGGTTCTTCTTTTTTGACCCTAGTCTTTGTTGTTTTCTTTTCTTTTTTTAATGTACTCTCTACCATTTAATCTTACGCTACAATTTTGGTTACTACTCCCGCACCCACCGTCTTGCCCCCTTCGCGGATAGCAAATCTTTGTTTTTCTTCCAGAGCTACTGGAGCCACTAATTTTACTTTAAATGTAACGGTATCACCCGGCATAACCATCTCCACGCCCTCTTTCAAAGTCACTTCACCAGTCACATCAGTAGTTCTGATATAAAACTGAGGTTTGTAGCCAGTGAAAAATGGTGTGTGTCTACCACCTTCTTCTTTCTTCAGAATGTAAACTTCTGATTCAAAATCTGTATGAGGAGTAACGCTTCCCGGCTTAGCAATAACTTGACCACGGTGAACGTCTTCTTTCTTGAGTCCTCTGAGCAAGATTCCGGCATTGTCTCCAGCTTCACCTTGTTGCAATTGCTTGTTAAACATTTCAATACCGGTAATAGTAGTCTTTTGAGGAGCTTTAAGACCAATTATGTCCATTTCTTCTCCAACTTTTACTATACCTCTCTCAATTTTACCAGTCACTACAGTACCTCGTCCTTCAATTGAGAAAATGTCTTCAATTGGCATAAGGAAAGGTTTATCAAGTTCACGGACAGGAACGGGAATATAGGTTTCCAGTGTAGTGACCAAATCAAATACTTTTTTAGCCCATTCATCA
>JAPLXT010000032.1 GCA_026395935.1 Candidatus Nomurabacteria bacterium
TTGACAAATCACCGGACGCCCGGTCACTTGGCTTTAGCCAGGTGAGGATGTCAAAATCCTTAATACTTCAACAAAACCGGAATATTAAGGATTTTTTATTTCCGGAAACTTTTTTAATATTTGTACAGATTCTAAAAGTAAATCATCGAAGTCGAGACCTTTTTCATTTTTAAGTCTGGCTTCATATCCTCCCCAGATGAGGGCCACGATACTTTGCTGGCTGCTTTTAACTTCACCTTTATAATTCGCGAGTGTGATAAAATCCCCTTTTGATTTAGATATTATACTTTTTATTTTACGAGGTTCATGCTGTTTTGGGTCTATGTCGTGTTCACGCATAACGTCCTTTATTATGGAGATAGCATCACCCTCATCTATTATAGAGAAATGCTTGGTAAGGCCTATCAAATGAGCATTTTCCTTTATAATATGGACTCCAAGCGAATGGAAAGTAGATACAAAAGGCACACTTCCGTGGGTTATAGGAGCGCTGACGCCATGAACTCTTTCTTCGAGTAGAGTTAAAACTCTATCTCTCATCTCTTTTGCTGCTTTGTTTGTAAAAGTTACCGCTAATATTGAGCCTGGATTTATACCGTTATGTATCAAGTGTATTATTCTATGAGTTATAGTCTTTGTTTTACCTGCTCCTGCTCCAGCTACTATCAAAAGAGGCCCCTCTGTGTAAAGGACTGCCTCTTTTTGTTTATCATTTAATTGATCCAAATATTGCATAGCTACTATTGTAGCATTTTATTTGCCTATTTCATTCATTATATCTTTACTTTCCTCTCTCAATTTTTCTGCTTCCTCTTTTACTATTTCATCTAAATTTGGTACTTTATCTGACAGGAAACCAAATAGTAGTTCTGGATCTGGATTTTCTTCTATTAATTTCTCAAATGCGTCTTTGTCTTCTTCTGTGAGAATGTCTAACACACGTAGCATGACTTCTTGGTAAACAATGGCACCAAGGCGCTCCATCGCCTCTTTTTGCTGTTCGACTGGTAAAGTATTAATACCTAAGATAAGCACTATATTTTTATTTATATCATTAAACATATATTTTTCTTATTAATTGATAATTATAATTTAATTTTATCTAATTCTCCTTTCTCAGCAATTATTTTTGTCGCACGGAGTATATAATCTGGCATTGATTCTGCTTTATGAAGTAAAGTTTCACCTATTGGTGTGGCACCTGAAATTTTTTCTAATTTATCCATATAAGAAAATAATGGTTTGTAAGAATCTAATACTTCTCCTCCTTTATTTAATTCCATAAATCTTTCTGCTGAAACATTATTTTTTGCATTATTCCATAACTCCATTGATTTTTCATTAGGGAAAAGATGTTTTACATTTTCATTTAAAGTTGTATGAACTTTTTCCAATATTTCCGGAGTTAAATTATTGTCTACATTTAAATTTTCTGTTGATATATTTATAGAAGGACTATTTATTAATTTATCTGGGTTGATTACGTTACCATAATTATCAATAATTTCTTTCTGCATACCTGCAACTTTTTCGGATAGGAATCTATACTCATGAGTATTATGGGGTAACTTGTCTAAGAAACGAGCATTGGATGTCATTTTCATTATATCTACATCCGCATCCAATCTTTTATATTTTTCAAGTTTTTCTAATTCTCCTTCAAGTGTATATGGATTTGATCCAGTATTATAAGTATTCCCCACTGCATCAACATCTATAATTTTACCATGATTGTCATAAATGAATTGCATTCGAAGTGAAGATCCATTTTCATTTAATGAAAGTATATGATCTCCATTTCCAAAATTAAAATTTTCAAATTTTACTGAATTTCCCTTAGGTATTAAATCTATTTTTGAATTATTCAAATCTGTATTATTAGGTACTATTGGTTTTCCTGTCTCCATATCTACCTGTTCTGGTGCTTTGAATTGATCACCCTCTACTTTTATAGTATCTCCTTCTCCGTGTGTGATTATTGGTCTACCTGTCTCCATATCTACTTGTTCTGGTGCTTTAAAACTTTCTTTTACTCCAGAATGGTCTGTGTCAGACATTTTGCCTTCATATAAAGAACTTGCTTTTATGTCTGTTCCACGCTCGAGAATTAAATCATTTTTTATTCCTACTGCATGGTATGTTAAGTTTCCATGTGAATCTACGCGGAAAGATGAGCCTGACTTTATAAAGGCACTTTCAGCATCTTGTCCCGGCTTATACATGCCGTATTCTTGAGCGAGCTTGTGTGCATCAGTATTTAGAATATGCTTTACACTAACTGGAGCATTATTCAAATCATTTCCGTATTCAATTTTTAGATTATGTTGAAGTTCGCGAAGTGTCGAAATAGCTCCCTGCCCATGGTCTGCGGTAGCTTCAACATTTGCATGTTCTATTATATTAGGAGTGTTAAGATGATTACTTACATCAGGGCCAGTTACCGCATCAACACTATTGTGTATTCCTTTTAGATGTTCAACTCCATGACCCATGGCGTCGTAAGCGACGAAGCCCGCAGCTATAGCAAGTGCCCCACCGACAACTCCCTTTGTTATCGTTCTGTTACGATTACGTTTCCTCTCCTCCTCTTCATAAATGGCCAATTGTTTTTCATATTGATTCAAATCTATTTTTCCTTCAGAGAATTTTTCTTTAAGTTTTTGTTTGTCTTCAACTTGTTTTTCTTTAAATTTTAAATCTGAACCTTTCTTTGCCCAGTCTATTCCTTTTGCTAGTTGTCCAACACCGGCACCTATAGCCATACTAGCTCCAAATTTAACTCCCGCTAAACCAGCTAAGCCCACAACTCCATAACTAGCGATAGCTCCTGCTCCGATTGCTCCCATTGCAGAGGCTGGTAAGAAGATCATAGTACTTAGTGCTACGCGTTTCCACCTTGGCTTAATGCTCATGTATCCATCTATTAATCTTTTCCAGAGAGCAGGTTTAATAGGAGAGCCGTCAGCCTTCATATCTATCAACTTCTGTCTTTCTTCTATAATTGTTTTAGCAAGAATTTCTGTCGCTTTATAATTTATC
>JAPLXT010000070.1 GCA_026395935.1 Candidatus Nomurabacteria bacterium
TCAGAGGTATTATACGCATCCACTATAAATGTTTTTGGGTCAGCTCCCGGAATCAGCAAGTTATCAAACCATACATGCGTGGCGTCAGCTTCAAAAAGAGCGCTTTGCCAAATTGATTGATTAAGTATATAGAAGGAAGCGGGATCAGCACCTTGAATTACCTTTCCACTATCCCAGACATGAGTGGCATCTTTTTGGAAGAAGCTGAAATCATCAGTCGGATTTTTGGGATTTAAGACTATTGAAAAAGTGTTTGGATCAGCTCCAGCAACTATCGTCTCTATATTCCAAACATAATTTTTATCTTTCTCAAAATAGGTACTGTGCCCATTTGGACCGATGATTACTTGAAATGTTCGAGGGTCTGCTCCCGCCAGAACTCCTTTTCCCCCCACATAGACATTTCTGACATCCTTGGCAAATCCTGAGGGTTGACCATTTGCAAGCACAGGAGTAAACGAGTTTATATCCACGTTAGGAACCAAGACACCACTAGTATTATATATAGATCCGTTATAACTGATCCAGTCTCGTCCGATAGGGTTGCCAAGACCTCCCAACGTGAGACCTACAGTAGTAATAGTTTTTATCTGTTCATTAGTACTTACTGGTGTCGCAACAGATGGATTGGTGGCAGTAATGGTGTTTGCGATATTGCCATAGGAATAACCAACATTCCGACTATAAAATGTGTAAACGACAAAATTTTTGGCACTGAGAGGAATAACATATCCAGAACAACCAGCACCAAGCATATGGAGGCCGCCCATAGTATTTTTGGAAACATCCGCAGCTTTTGTTGAAGCGGGAACATTGTAGGTAGAGCCATCTTTTTCACTCTGGCCGCTATATGCCGGTGTCTCTACCATCCAAGTATGGGCATTGGTATCAAAATAGTAGCGGTGAGCAGCAACAGACGATCCACTCATAGGCGAACAGAGGTCTCTTGCTATAGTGATTTCACGAGTAGGAGAAGAAAACTCATCAATTGTAATGGCATCACCATTCATTCCATTATTTGGATCAATGGTTACAGACGGCGGAGCTATCGTGAGTGTCTTCTGAACTGTACCGCCAGTATAACTGTTTTTAATTGCGGTGCTCTGTACTTTCCAAGTGTCGGGGTACCAAAATGAAAATCCGAAATTTGCATCAGTATATTGCTTCATGCCAACCACCGAAATCTTAGCCGTAGGTGGGTTAGTCGTGTTATTTGTTGGCGGTTGACTGATTGGTTGTGTGGAAACCGGTGGAGTTTGAGTATTTGTCGGCTGTTGATTTTGATTTGATTGCTGTGTCTCGGTGTCAACAATAGTCGGTGTTTCCGTCTTTTTGTTTTCATAAATATACACACCGCCACCCACAACCAAGAGTGCGATGATCACTAACAGTACTGGAACGATAAAACCTTTTTGTAAGTAATTCATATTCATATTATATTATTATTTTAATAATTCTTCCATAGGAACGCCTAACGACTTGGCGATTTTTTGGATTGTTTGAACACTTGGCTTGGTAACGACACCACCCTCAATTTTGGTAAGTGTGGAATATTTAATATCGGCTTTCTTCGCCAAGTCATCTTGCGTTAAACCTTGTTTTGTTCGTACTCGTTTTATATTTTGTGATATCGTTGACATAGTATGCTACTTTTGATAGTATAGAAATATGAGTCATTACTTTCTTTGCTCACAAAATAAGGATAGCATAAATAATAGATTTTTTCAAATGTTGACGGCGAAGCAAAACCAAAAATTTCCTTTCCATTTCTTTTTCCGCTTCGCGGTAGAGGGGTGGGGGGAGGAGACGCGAGAAAAATGCAAGGAAATTTTTTGGTTTTTGCACACGCGAGTCCGCGAGCGTGTCCGAGGCGCGCGCATCATTGGTCGTCAGGATTCAATTCAAAATACATTCGAACTTCGTTCAATACACACCGCAAATTTTCGAAAAGGGTTTCAGAACGCAAATCTGGGTCGGCGCGAAGCGCCGACACTAATGCATTCCCCCCGCCGAATCCAGAATCCAAAAGGGTTTTCCACGCTCCGCGTGGCTCGTCGTTTGCCAATACAATTCTATGAATAATCAAACCAAAAAGTTTTTCATATATACTCGCAAGTCTACGGACGACAAAGACAGACAAGTTCGCAGTATTTCTGACCAGTTAGCTGAACTGAAAGATTTGGCGTTGAAAGAACAACTTGAAGTGGTAGATGTCTTTGTCGAAAAGCAGACCGCCAAAATACCAGGTCGCCCCGTGTTTAACGAAATGGTAGCGAGAATGGAAAAGGGTGAAGCGTCTGGTATTTTGGCGTGGCATCCCGATAGACTTGCTCGCAACTCGGTAGATGGAGGAAAAGTCATCTACCTCGTTGATACTGGCGTAATCGTAGAAATGAAATTCCCAACTTTTTGGTTTGATCCGACACCGCAAGGTAAATTCATGCTCTCAATCGCTTTTTCGCAATCCAAGTATTACGTGGACAATTTGAGTGAGAATATCAAGCGCGGACATAGAAACAAAGTGAAGGAAGGAATATGGCCTCAAATGTCTCCGATTGGATATGTAAACGAGAAAGGAAAAGGTATTGTGCCACACCCTGAACTTTCGATTTTGGTCAAAAAGACATTTGAGGCATATGCAACTGGAAACTTCACTTTGCGGGAAGTCCGCGACAAATTTAACGCGCTTGGATTGAAGCGAAAAAGCGGCAGAGAGCTTGCGGTGTCGAATTATCAAAAACTTCTCAAAAATCCTATTTACACTGGCCTAATGAGGTATAACGGGGAGATTTTTGAGGGAAAGCACGAACCGATTATTTCAAAGAAACTTTTTGATTCCGTTCAAGAAGTGATGGGCCGAAAATCTAAACCACATAGTAAAGGATTGAAACCATATATTTATCGTGGATTTTTCCGTTGCGGAGAATGTGGATGTTTCATTACCACCGAGCAACAAAAAGGTCATAACTATTTGAGGTGTACTAAACGGAAAAATCCTTGTTCACAGAGATATGTCCGCGAGGAGCTCATCACTTCTCAAATTCAAGAGGAAATCAAAAAAGTTTCTTTGCCGCTCGATTGGGCAAATTGGATGATTGCCGAGAATGCAAAAGATCGGCAATCGGAAGTCCAATCGAGTACGCTTTTTGCGGATTCCATAAAAGCCGAAATTTCTCTTTTGGATTCCAAAATAGAGAAGCTGATGAGTGCCTATCTCGAAAGTGCATTGTCACTTGAAGAATATCGCGAAGCTAAAAACAAGTTGGTTAACCAAAATCAGCTTCTCAAAGAGAAATTACTAAATTTTGAGAAAAAATCTCATAATCGGTTCGAACTTACAGAAAAGTTTTTGAAATACAATATGAAATTGGCAAACGACCGAACAAATGAGGAAAATACTCATTTGTTCAAAAAAGTCGGTTCGAACTTTCAAATTAAGGATCGAACCGTACTTTTTGAGCCACGCGGAGCGTGGAAAACCCTTTTGGATTCTGGATTCGGCGGGGGGAATGCATTAGTGTCGGCGCTTCGCGCCGACCCAGATTTGCGTTCTGAAACCCTTTTCGAAAATTTGCGGAGACACTCGTGTTAGGACCTTTCACTGACAAGCCCTGTAATGTTATTTTTAATAATTCCATATTACCATAACGACGTATCTCGTGCGAATTAAAAAAGTGACAAAAGTGACACGGGATTGAGGTTAAAGGTTACATTCAACTGTAACTTAATTTTCCAAAGCCTTTTTGATTTCTAACGATATAGTAGTCACACTTTGATCTGGAGGATATATTTCTCTTAATGAATAAGGAAAGTACCCTTTGACACCATCCCATATTTTTGAATATTTAGAAACCTCCCAACTACCTGAATGTGACGGTTTTCCCTCAAGTCTATTTTTAAATGTTTCTGGATCAGTTGTGCTTATTACATACAAACTAAGACCATGCTCCTGTATCCCATTAAGTAGAATGTCGTTTATATGATTATCGGCGAATCCATAGCCGATGATTAATAATTTTTTATTACCTTCTTTAATTAGATTTTGAAAAATCTCAAAATACCATTTTAATAATGGCTCTTGATCAATATCATTTACTTTGTTTTTACCAATTACCATCTGATTACCACCATGCGATGAAATCCAACCATATGATCCGTGTAGTTTGATATAACTAGCATTATTTAAAGTGTTCTTTGTTTTTTCTAAATCGATTTCACTGGGTAATGTAATTAAACCTATGTCTCCATGCCCCATTGATTGTGTGAACGAAGCTCCAGGAGATCTATATCCACGACTGCGTTCCATATAAATATCTTGATTGAGTGTAAAAAACCATCCTTTGTCTGAACCCCTACTTGAAATAAAACTAAAAAGTTCACCTAACCCGTATGTATTAAGTGCGGTTGGATTGTCATGATTAAAAACCCAATTTTTTACTGTATCATCAAGATCTTTATATGCCATTTCAACAGCCCCTCTTATAATTTTTATTGTTTCTTCTCCGTGGCTCATTTTAGCAGAGTAAACAGACTCAAAGTCAAAATCATTTAAAAGTAATCCTCGTGCTTCTGCACTTGCTTGTACAAGTGGATTATTAAATATTTTTGACCACATTTCGCGTGCTAAAAACCCACCAAAATTTCGTGTGAATCCTGCACCAGTTAATAACATTAAATTTTTATTTGTATTTGGCATTGTTATAAATTTCTATTATTTATCTTTTCTGAAATAAGTTTTTTTATTTCTTCCTTATTAAAACTCCCATTATTCCCAAACCTCAAAAGAGATAGTCCTGATTCATTTAAGATTCTCTCAACCTCTCCATCTCTTCCTTTTCTATCTTCTCTTTCATGTGTTTTATCGTCTAATTCAATAGCAAGAATTGGTTTGATGTATGCTTTATCACAAATAACGAAATCAACTGACTTTTCATCAATATGACGAAATGCACCTCTCCAGTTTTGACCTACAACCTTATTGTCTAAAATAGTTGATAGATGTATTTGTGGAAACACATAATATTGATTTCCTACAACCTCAACGAGAATATCAAAAAACTCATGTTCAGCTCGACTCATTAAAAAGTCTTTCTTTTTGTAATTATATGGAGACTTAATTACTTTCTCCTCGCTATTAAATATATCTGGGGAAAATTTCTTTAAAACGATAAAAACAACCGCCATTAAAATTACAAAAATAATTAGTATAGTCATTGGTTTATTGTATCAAAAGTGTATTGATTTTCACAGACAACAAAATCTATTCTAGTTTTATCTCCATCAAACATCTTGTCGTCTAGAGAACATATAGGAGGTTTTCCTCTTGCTGAATATTCTAGGGTTCTGAATAAATAGCCAAGAAATGATCCTGTGTACCTATAACAACGAATACAACTTCTAATCTTATCATCTACTTCATCTCTATAACCCTTCCATTTATGGATTTGAGGGTATTTATCAATCCAATCATCAACTATATAGCTAACCCACTTTATAACCTCTTGTTGAGCTAGAATATTGCCTTTTTGACCTAGTCTAACTAAGCTGACAAGCATTCTGTCTTGGAATATCCTATCTTCCTTTTTAAGGATACAAATAAACATGTATAACTTATCTTTGTATTTAGTTAAAATAAGATCAATCTCAGATTGTTTCTCGTACGGTTTTGATTGTTTGTATCTATAACGAACCCATTTATTTTGGAACGGTCTATCTAAATTACTTGTGATTTTGTCCCAATCAATATTTCCAGTTTCAGTTTTTATATTCTTCCAGAAATATCGATAAGCACTTGGATTATTTTTGTATATCCACGAAGGACTAAATTTCAATGGTTGTTTTTCTAATAATAATTCATTAAGAATTTTAATATGATCATTAAGGTCCATTTACTATAATTTTATGGAATAATTAATTTTTGTTCTTTTATATTTTGCCTTAATAATTCTGCCCCTTTCCATGCATCAATGTGACAATCTCTAATTTTATTTCCTTTTCCACATAGACATAGTGTATGTCCCTTGATGAAATTTTTTAATAAAAGCAATTCTTTTATTCGTGACCAATTTTGTAAATCTTTGGGTAATCTTTCAAGGCATTCCTTAGTCTTATTAGAATCATTTATTCTGTAATACGATTCCAGTAAACCAATTGAGCCATGAGATAAATCACCCCAAGGCCATCGTTTTTCTTTGTCATAAAATAATTGCCCATATAAAAATGGTATTACTAATTCTTCAAAATATTTTTTAAAACTAAAAACTGGAGTTAAATATATATGCTCTACGAACGGACTACATAAACAAGCTCGGTGGTCTGGGGTCTGATTTATGTGCCTATCCATAGTGGTTTCTATGTCACTAATACATAAAGATGGTAATAGAGATAATGTTTTGTCTGCCTCTTTTATTTTTATAGTAAAAGTACCAGTAAGTTGTAATCCTCCGACTGTATTATCAACATTATCTCCAAGTATTAAAAATCGATTCAATTCCTTATTATATGTCGCATTTAATACTAAATTACCAGAAATACCATCTTCATTAGAATATACAAGATTAGGATGTTCTTTATTTATCCATATTTTATCTTCTTCTGTTAACATAATTCACACCATGGAGCTTGAGGGGTAAATCCAGATGATGAACTTAAGGAAGTTTGAGCTTCACCAAAAATATTTTCCCAGTCTGATATTTTCTCAGATCCATTTAATAAATTAAATGCTTTTTCTCCTGCACTATTTACCATGATTTTATCAGAGGAATTTATTGATTGAGAAACTATGTTGTTTGTGTTTGCAGGATCAACAAGCTGAACATTACCAAATTTGTCTTTCATTGCTTCCATTACTTTAAGAAAAGATTCTCGAAGATTACTTTTATTTTGAGAGCCATTTAATATCTCAACAACAAATAATTCTAAAATAAAAGTTTTAATATTAAGTCTATTTCTATTAGTCCAAACTTTTACCAAACGTATTATTGGTACACATCCACTGTTTGCAATGTGATTGATATGTGTTTTAAGATTTGTTTGTATTCTTTCTTTTTCTCCATGTGCGACATGAAGAAATACATCATTAGTGCCTTCAATAAATCTACCTGGTACAACATCTATATGATAACCAGAAGGAACAGAAACACCTTTTAAATCAGAAATACGTTCTGCTGAGGCTTTTTCTTCAATTAAGTATTTTGATTTTAAATGGCTTGAAACATCCTCTCGGATTTCTTTTAAACTACGAGTATCTGTATTAGGAAAATAACACACTATGTCTAGATCATAGTTTTCACGAATCATGGTTCCTTTTTCGTGTGAGCCAGCATATTTTATTACTGGATCATTTCCAAATTCCGAACGAAGAAAATTTGTTACTTCCGTTTTGTGAGATTGTAAAGTACGTTCCTGTTCAGGAGTAAGATCTTGCGATAAAAGAATTTTTTGTAAAAGTTTTTCTATTGTATTCATATTTTTTATTAGTTAATTGTTAATATTGGGATAA
>JAPLXT010000101.1 GCA_026395935.1 Candidatus Nomurabacteria bacterium
ATGTTAATAATCCTTCCTTTTACATAAATAAAACGCTTAATATCCTTATTTTCGATCCAAGGAATTATACTCTTATCCCTTAAGGCTAAGTTTTTAACTTGTTCTTCGGTCATATCGTTTGATATTGAGATCTCTCCACGGACCTTGCCATTTACCTGAATTGCAATTGTAATCAATTCATCCACTATCTTTTTCTCGTTCCATTTTGGCCAAGAGCTTTTATGAATTGATTGCTTTTCTCCTAACTTACTCCAAATTTCTTCTGTGATATGTGGGGCAAAAGGGGCTAAAATTTGCAAAAACATTTTAAAATCTTTTTCCGATATGCTTTCATTTTTTTCCATTTCGTTTATTAATATCATCATCGAAGAAATAGCAGTGTTGAAATTCATAGATTCAATATCTTCTCCAATTTTTTTAATTGTTTTATGTAAGAGTGTTTGGAAAGGAGCCGAGTCTGTGTACTTTTCCGAGCTGGTCTGGCCCCTCGTCCTCCCTCGTCCGAGGACCCGAGGAAAAGTATCAGACGAGGCGACTTTCTCTCCTAACCTAAAAATTTTATCAAGAAATCTTCGTGAGCCAATTATACTCTCAGTACTCCACGCAACTGATTGATCAAACGGACCGATGAACATTTCATAAATACGCAAAGTATCTGCTCCGTAAATATTCACTATATCTTTTGGATCGATAGTATTCCCTATTGATTTAGACATTTTTACTCCACCTTCGGCCAAGATCATTCCATGACTTGTGCGCTTCATATAAGGCTCCGATGTAGGAACCAATTTTAAGTCATACAAAAACTTGTGCCAGAAGCGAGAATAAAGTAAATGAAGAGTCGTGTGCTCCATTCCTCCGTTATACCAATCAACTCCATGCTTCATCCAATAATTTAATGCCTTTTTAGAAGCAAATTCTTTCTTGTTTTTTGGATCTGCGTAACGCAAGAAGTACCAAGAACTTCCCGCCCAGTTTGGCATTGTATCGGTCTCTCTTTTGGCCCTACCTTTACATTTAGGACAAGTTGTATTTACCCATTTTGAAATTGCAGCAAGCGGAGATTCACCATTATCATAGGCTCACCCCAGTATCTTTGTCTTGAAAATACCCAATCACGAAGCTTGTATTTAATTGTCTTAGAAGCAAGTTTTCTAGAAGCAAGCCATTCTGTTATTTTAGATCTAGCATCTTTTGAGCTTAGTCCATCAAATTCTCCTGAATTAAATAAAACACCCTCATCTTCAAAACATTCTTCTAGCTTTTTTACTTTCTCAAATAAAATATCATCCTTAGGCCTAATAGAAACAGCAAGAGGAATATTATATTTTTTTGCCATATCAAAATCTCTTTTATCATGAGCATCAGCGAACACTGCTCCAGTTCCATATGAGCCAAGAACAAAATCAGATACCCATACAGGTATTTCCTGTTGATTAGCGGGATTGATGGCTTTCACACCCTTTAATTCTACTCCTGTTTTATTATCTTCAGCGGTCCTCTCTATGTCCGGTTTATTCTTTACTTCTTTTAAATATTTTTCAATTTCATTAAAATTTAAAATGTTTTTTTTATTTAGCTGTATAAAATTATGTTCTGGAGCAACAACCAAAAAAGTTCCAGAAAATATAGTATCTACACGTGTAGTGAATACTTCTATACTTGTATCAGAATTTTTTACTGGAAACTTTACCAAGGCTCCTTCACTTTTTCCTATCCAATTTCTTTGCTGAATTTTTATCTTTTCTAAATAATTTACATCATCCAAATCTTTATCTAATCTATCTGCATATTTAGTAATAGCAAGCATCCACTGCTCCTTCTCTTTCTTGCCAGTCGGTCCTCCACAGCGATCACACAATCCTCCCACTACTTCTTCATTGGCGAGACCAATCTTGCAAGATGGACACCAGTTTATCTCAGTCTTATGTTTATAAGCTAAACCTTTTTTAAACATCTGCAAAAATATCCATTGCGTCCATTTTACATAGGCAGGATCAGTCGTATTAATTTCGCGAGACCAATCAAATCCAAAACCAACAGATTTTAACTGCTTACGAAATATATCAGTATTTGTTTTAGTAACTTTCGCAGGTTCTATACCCATCTTAATAGCATAGTTCTCAGTCGGTAGACCAAAAGCATCCCAGCCTATAGGATAAAGGACATTGTACCCTTCCATACGACGTTTGCGGGTGATAATATCCATAGCTGTATTTGAGCGGATGTGCCCAACATGAAGACCTGCACCTGATGGATAAGGAAACTCTATAAGCCCATAGAATGGCTTTCCCTTGCCTCCAGTCTTGGCTTCATAAATTTTACTTTTCTCCCACACCCCTTGCCATTTTTTTTCAATTTTTTTATGATCGTAATTTTTCATATATTTATTTATTTTATTTCTTTCTCTAATATAAATCTTGGCATAACTCCCACATCAACTAAATCATATATTACATCTCCTGCTCCATCTCTTTTATTCTTTTTATCTAAAATCAAAACTTTTTTACCTAAATTAACTCCCGTTCCATCTTTGTAATATCTTGCTCGAAGTTCTTTATATTGAGGATCTGTAAAGAAAGATTTACATATAATATACGGATCTTTGTTTCCACCGTGTTTCCAGTTTTCAAAAGGGATCAGTGTATAATTATCATTTAATACAAGCCTGTTATTATCATCAATTATTGGAACATTATTTTCATATTTAAAATATTTTGATAACTCATCATTATTCCTTTCTAAAACATTAAAGTCGTTTTTTGTTAACCATGAAAAAATAGAGAATTGGGATGTTTCTGCTTTCATCTTATTAACTTTCAACAAATTATTCTTTTTAAGGATAGATAAATAACTCTCGGCTTTTTGTAAAAATTCAACCCCAGATATACCAAAATTTTCTTTTGTTTCAGATTCAATTCTTCTGTGATGTAAATCCAAACATTCCTCTCCTTCAATTTCTCTTTCTGTAAACCTTAAACCTGAAAAACATTTTTTCTTTTTATCGTTTTCAAGAACAAAATCAAAAACTATACCTTCTATTTTATTATTCCACGGATGTAGACCTGCTTCTATTTTATAAATATTGTATTCTAAGCCGCTAGGAGAAAGAGAATTATGATAAATTAAATAATCACCCCATTTATTATTCAATTTTTCGGGATTATTGAAATTATTTAAAACATTATCTTCACCAAAAGGTTTCTCGAAATTATCATGAATTTCAGTTTTTGCAGTTACTTCTATTTCATTTTTATCTTTATTACTGAAAATTTCAGAGCCAAATAATTCCATACATCTTTGTGTTTATTTATTAAATTTCTTTACTGCTAACCATATGAGAATACCGAGTGCTAGGGCGAGTATTATAACTTTGGCTAGATTATCAGCTTGTGACCAGTAACGCATTGAAGCAATGATAAGCGAAAGTACTCCACCCCAAGCGAATGCAATGGATAGAATTGAGATAGATATAAAACCACCTGCAATCAAAGATATAACACCAAGAGAAATAAGAGTAATGAATACTTTCTTTTCATAAACTTTCCGTGCAGCATCGTAATTTAATTGATTGGTGTAATTCTCATTACAATATCCATCTATTTGAGTCTTGCCTTTTTCAATTGGACTAGGAATTGCATTCTCACTCCATTGACCACCAACTCCGATACACTTGTCTTTGGTGGTTATAGCTTCTACGACTTGGGCGGGCTTTATATAGTTATCCATCACTGGCTCTTTGTAAACAAGAGAGACAGCGTAATTGAAGAACATATTCATAACAATGACAATAGCGATGATAATAGATATCTTCACAAAATTTGATTGTTTTGGTGTATTTATATTTGTTTCCATAATAGCTTTATTATAACAGAAAAAGAGTGTATAATGAAATATCTAATTATATGCAACGCCTAAAGAAAAAATCATTGGATAGGGTTGAAAAAGTGGCCCTCAGGGCCACTCGTTTTATTGGTTCCACTGAATCACTTCTTTTACACACAATTCTATTTATAGGATCATTCTTATTCTATTTCTTTGGAGTAGAACTTGAAAAGATTCTACTAGTTGTAACCACTATCGTATCCCTCGAAGCAATATACTTATCTATTTTTATACAAATGACTGTAAATCGCCAAGCAAGAAAGCTTCATGCTGTGGCCAAAGATGTGGAAGATATTCAAGAAGATATTGATGAAATTCAGAAAGATGTGGATGAGATTCAGGAAGACGTGGAAGATATTCAAGAAGAAGATGAGATTGAAGAAAAGGAAGAAAAAGAAGATGATGAAATACTTACAAGGATCGAAAATACAATGGGAAAGCTCATAGAAGAAGTAATCGAGCTCAAAAAACAACAACAAGATAAAAATATTGAGAATAAAAAATAAGAGCCCATAAAAATTATAGGGCTCTTATTTTTTATTTTATTTTTACCTTACCTTGTCTTAATATTTCTATTTTACTATTTTTAATTCTAATTAAAGTTGAAGGGTCCCCTTTTCTTCTACCACTATTTATATATAAATCTACCTTACTCCCAAAATAAGAACGGGCTTCTTTTATCGTTTCTGCAGGAGCAAAACTTTCTAAATTTGCACTTGGAGCAACGACAGGGCCTACTTTTTTTAGTAAATTAAATAATTCTTTATTCTTTTCACCTATCATCCTAAAAGCAATTTCTTTCGTACCCCTGTGTATATATTTCCATTTTAAGCTTTTACAAGAGAGTAAAACACTGACTTCCCCTGGCCAAAATTTTCCCAAAATTTTGGCCTCTTCTTTCCCCACTTTAATACCAAATTTTTCCAAATCTTTCAACGAAGAGATTAGGACTATAAGTGCTTTACTCTTATCTCTTTCTTTTATTTCATATATTTTCTCTATGGCTTTTTTAGAATCCACACTTGCTACCAATCCATACAAAGTATCAGTAGGTAATACCACTAACCCATCTTTTAATAGAAACTTTTTAGCTTTTATCCAATCTGATTTCATATTATATTTTAAATTCTACCACATCGCCATTTTTCACAATATAATCCTTACCTTCTGTTCGGACTTTACCTTTCAAGCGTGCATCATGATAACTTCCTGCGGAAAGTAAATCTTTCCAGAACACGACTTCCGCACGGATGAATTTATCTTTAAAATCTGTGTGAATTGCCATACCAGCTACTGGGGCCGTACTACCCTTTTTAATCGTCCAAGCACGAGTCTCATCTTCGCCTGTTGTAAAGTAAGTATCAAGACCAAGGAGTTTGTATCCTTCTGTTATTAGACTGTTTATTCCATCATCATCTCCACCCATTTCTTTGCGAAACATTTCTTTTTCTTCTCCTTCAAAATCTTTCAATTCTTCTTCAATCTTGGCATCAATCACTACATACGAAGAACCAGTACTGATAATATAGTCCGTCAGTTCTTTGAAAATTTCTGGATTCATCTCATCTAAGTTCTGTGTTCCTCCACGTTTATTGAGCCCATAGATAAATGGCTTCATGGTCAAAAGATTTAGCATTTTCACTTTCTCTATTTCTTTTTCATTAAATTCCACAGTATTAGCAAGTTCTCCTTTTTCAAAAGCTACTTCAAGCTTCACTAATGCAACATCTTCTATAATTGCTTCTTTATCATTTTTCTTTAAATCTTTAACAATATTGTTTCTTCTTTTTGAAACGGTTTCAAGATCAGCCAAGATAAGCTCAAGGTTGATAACTTCAATATCACGGAGTGGGTCGATATCGCCGTAGACGTGAATAATTTCATTTCCTTTTTCACTTTTTAGTGGAAAGATTCTAACCATCTCAAAAATAGCATCCACTTCACGAATATTCGCAAGGAATTTATTTCCCAAACCTTCGCCTTTTGAAGCCCCTTTAACAAGCCCGGCAATATCCACAAATTCAATAACTGCGGGTATAGTTTTGGCTGATTTTGAGAATTCTGAAAGTTCCCATAAGCGCTCATCAGGAACAGCCACAATGCCCACAGATGGGTCTATCGTGCAAAATGGGTAATTCTCTGCCGGCACACCCTTTTTCGTCAGGGCGTTAAATAGTGTGGATTTACCGACATTTGGCAAGCCAACGATTCCGATGGCTAGAGAGGAACAAGACATATATTTCTGTTAAATTAAAAAATCCATAGGTTTGTAATGATGTTCGACTAGCAGTTACTTGATTTAGAACAATTCTTATAATCTCTTTTTTTGCATTAAAACTTATATTTTCAAGATACTGAACAGCTTTTTTAGCAAATACTTCAATCTCATCCCTGCTAGGTAGTAGTATCTCATTTTTGGTTGTTTTTTCCAAATTTGCTTTGTTTATTTGATTTTCAAACTCACCAACTTTTACTCTTAGTGGGGCTGTGTATTCTTCAAACTGTTGGAGTGTAATTTTTTCTTTTGCATATAAATCAGCTAAGCGAAATTCCTGTTTTTTAAGTTTATCTATTTCGTTTTGAGTACTCAAAATATCAATCGTTGAATTAGAATTTTTATTATCTTTTCTATTTTCGTTCCATCGCTCAATTTGGCCTAATAGCAATTTGGGTGAACTCATAATCATTTTTAATCTCTGCCATAGTATTTCATCAGCAATTCGTGCATTAATTCCATGCTCTAAACAAGTTCTAGGTAGTGGAAAACTATACACTCTATCAGTGCAGCGGTAATAGAGATGTTTTCCATGTTGTGGTCCCTCACCAGCTCGCCTTCGTCCACAGCTACACCAAATTTTACCAGCAAGAAGGTAATCATTTTTCTTATTCCTTCCTAGTGTTTCAAAATTCTTTTTTAATTGTAATCGAGCGTTTTCAAATACATCTTTATCTATAATTACAGGTACTGAAGTAATATTAAACCATTGATCTCTGGGTTTCATTCTTCTACTAGATTTTTCTACTTTTCTATATAAATCTTTTTTTGTTGGATTTAATGGTACGGTTGCATATGATGTACCCCAATGAGCAATTCCAATATATGTTTCATTTCTTAAAAGTGAAGTGAGGGTGGAAGTGCTCCAAACTCCTCTTTTACTTTTTCTAGGAGTTATTCCACGCTCTTGTAACTTTCTAACAATTGCACGAAGTGTAAATTTATCCTTAGCAACCCAATTGAATATCATTATGACGACACTCTTTTCATGTTCATTAATTTCTAGGTGGCCAGAAACATAATCAGAATTTCCTCTTTTACCTTTATTTAGAATGTAAATATAACCATAAGGTCCTTCAGTTGTAAGAACTTGATTATTTTTAATACGATTTACTTTTCCTATTCTAAAACGTTCAGCAATTTTAGTTTTTTCAAAAGCAGAAAACAAACCTCTAACACCAAACATAAGTTTATCATTATCATTAGTCACTGGTGGCATTGTGACAAATAAAATTTCAACACCCAACTTATCTAATTCTCGAATTACAATCTCTTGAAGAAATAAATCACGACCAAGTCTATCTGGATCGTAGATAAGAACTGCATCAAATGTTTTATTCTTTGCATCAAATCGCAATTGATCAAGTTGTGGCCTAACCAAGTTACTTCCACTCCAACCTTCATCAATATATTCTTTTACAATAATATACTTATGCTTATTAGAAAAAGCATGCACTTCAGAAAGCTGAGCTTCAACAGTCTTTTGATCTTCCTGATTTGAGGTTGAAACTCTTGCATAGACCGCTATGAATTTGATTGTTTTTGATGTTTTGTCATCCATATATATACATTATACACCTTATTAATTTTTAATAATCAACCACTTTTACCTCACTTTTCTCCATATCTTTTACCATTTCTTCAAACAGAGTATCAAACATTCTATTAACTCTTTCCACCACATCCTCGTCATCATCCATCCAAAACGTGAATTGAATTCCGTCGATAACACAAGAATCAAAAGTTGTTCTATCTTTTACGCCTACCGAGTCAAAACAAAAAACTGAAAGAATCTTATTCCCTGATTCATTTAAATTATCAACATAATTTTTATTTATTTCTTCCATAATATTTATTTGATTATTTTAATTATCTATAAGTTTTTTACAAATTTACTTTAG
>JAPLXT010000048.1 GCA_026395935.1 Candidatus Nomurabacteria bacterium
CTCTTTGTAAGTTAGTTACAACTTCTGAATTAATTTCATCAATCTGAACGATTTTTCCCATAATCTTAAGTTTTAAATTTAATTCAATAATATCACTAATATAAGACAAGTCAAATCGATATTCTACTAACTTCTTCCATCATATTTTCTGCTCTTAATGATCTAGTATATTTTGCTGTCATAGATATGCTTGCGTGTCCCATTAGCTTTTGCAAAGAAAGACTGGGAGTACCTTTCTCTGTTAGTTTACAAGCGAAAGTATGTCTAAATTGATGAAGATGAAATTTAACTCCAGATTTTCTGATGATACTATTTACCCAATGCTTTAATCCATTTCGGCTTAATCCTCTATCTTCTTTAGTTGAAACAATTAAATATTCTGTTCTATAACCCAGTCTTTTCCTTTCTTCTAGGTAATCTTTCAAATGCAATAATAATGTAGGATTTATCGGTAAGATTTTTGTTCTTCCTGATTTAGATGTTTCTCCTCTGATAGTTATCTGTTTCTTTATCAAATCTAGATCTTTAACCTGCAATGAAATAAATTCTCCTTTTCTTATACCTAGATATAAAAGAAGACTTATCATTACTGTATCTCTCCTAAACATTAGTGGTGTAGTTGAATAAGTAACAATAGAAGAATATATTCTATTTATTTCTGCATCTTCTAATCTTTTAAAATCATCATAATTAACCCTCGGAGGTTTAATATCTTCAAGTGGGTTTTCTTCTATGTGATTTTTCTTACACAACCAATCAAAGAATACATTAAGTTTAGTCCATTGTGTTTTAATTGTTGAATTTTTTACTCCCTTTTTTAGAGTATTTCTACCTACTATTCTTATACGTGTTTGAATACGTTTAAAGAATTCATTTAACATTGCTGGTGTTAAATCTTCTAACTCTGTAACTTCAGGCATTATATTTAAAAACAAATCAAAAACAGCTTTATATCCTCTTATTGTTTCAGGACGAAGACGCGCAGAATATTCAGATTCGTTTATGTATTTTGCAAAAAGCTGTTTTAGTTCGTTTTCCATCTTTTTAATAATTGTTTTTAATGATAATTCGACTCAGAAGAGCAATCACTCATCTTTTTAGATATCACTTAATTGTTTAATTCCAAGCCCTTATTTTATAAGCACATTTTTAGGTGTACTTTTCAAATAGGGCCTATATAGAGCGAGTTTCGAGATCATGCGCAGTGTAAGTTTGATCAACGTTCTTAAACTTTCCCTTAGCGACACACTTATTGATTTCTACCTGCTTCTTCTGAAACTTTTGATATGGTCCTTTCTGGCAAATTAGTTCCCCGGGCACCCAGATAACCTCGTCTTTATAATCGGGATTCGGATCATAATTACAGATAGGCGCCTCGCATAATAAATAGTGTCTAATTTTCATGCTGTATTTTTGTTCCCTTTAAGGGGATTTAATTTATCTAATTTTCAATTTCGACTTTTTAATATCTTTTATTTTCATTGTAAGATATTTATTTAAACTCGCTACAACCTTTTTATTTTTTCCATTATCTGTAATCTCATCTATCCAAGTTGTAATTTCTAACCATTTAGTTTCTCTTTTCATATATTTATGTTTATTTGCCCCCATAAGGGGGAATTTGTTTTTAATTTAATAATTGTGTCCGAATAAGTTACCTCTATTCAACGAGTGTTTTTTAGATTCTATCTGTCATAAGGGACAAAGATTGAACCATATTGAGAAAAATATTCATAAAACGAGTTGATATTATTTCCAAAATAAATAATACATTGCCCTTGAAGTGGAGATCCAGTTGGCTCACCATATATATTGAGAAACTTGATACGTCTTTTTAGAAAACAAACCCCACAAGATGCTACTGATAACATTTTTTGAAACCACTTTGTTTCTGTGGCGTTATTGACGAGTATTACTGCTTGGTCTATCTCACTAGAAATGAATTTGTCTGTTACTGCACTTGTAAACTGGCTTATTAGAGGTTGCGCATATGGAGGATTCATCCAGACATTTCCTTTCCATTCTTTAGTAATTCCATTTTGTTCTTCTGTAAAGTATTGAGTTGCCTTAACTATCTCATTTGCGATTAATGATGAAGCAGGATCTGTGTCGATGCTTCCCATAACGCTTCGTGCTGCCTCTACATACTCTTTTGGGGTATACCATTCATTATTACCACTGTTTTGAGATACGTGTGTAATTTTAGTCATAATTTTATTTGTTTGTTTCAATAGGGGGGGGTAATTTTTAATTTGATAATTTTAGAATACTCCCTACTTGTTTTACCTTTTCAAGTAGGGGGAATATTCTAAATAGCCTTCCTAATCTCTCCTACCGCCGCACCCACCACAGAACGACATTTCGTGAAGCATCTCTATTGAAAAGCATGCATTCCTTATAATCATTTCTGTCATGTCTTCTACAGAAACCACTTCTTCTGGAAAATATTCCTCCTGCTCCTCATCTTCAATTTCGTCTATTTTTGACATAATTTTAATTTTTAATTTGATAAATTCGTTTTTCGACAAAACAAAAAAACGCCTCTTGCGAGACGCTTCGTTAGAAGTGTATATTTTTTTGTTTATTTACTCAACGATTTTTATGGCAATATTCTGGCTTATTTATGGCTTTTAATCTACTAAAATTCCATATCCAGAATTAGTATCATTTTCAAAAATATCAGGATTACAGGTTCTTGTTTTTGGAAGAATTCCCATTTTATTTTTTATTCTTTTTAATATTGTTAAAATAGTATCTCTCTGGGGACAGGCAGTATTTAATCCTAAACAAAGACAAATATCTCCATAAATAACTATAGTATCTCTATTTTCAACTAAACATTTCAACATTCTGAATTCTTGTGTTGTAGTTCCAAATCTATCTTTTATTTTTCCAAGTTTAAAACTCCCATTAATAATATTAAATTCAAAATTCTTACCATTTGTTTTAAAATTAATTATTGGATATTTAGAAATATTTCTTTTTTGAGCTAGATATTTAGTAAGATATGTTTTAAGTGGACCATCTTCTAGCCCCGTAGTTGGAGTGTTAGCACCATAACTCCTGTGTACCTGAATTGCACCTAGTACTTCACTTGTAAAATCATCTGCTTCATCTAGTTGTTTCTTTGCTCTTTCAGTTTTAGCTTTATTAAATAAAAGATTGTCTGGTAAAGACTCAAGTAATTTACTTTGATTAGGTAGGATTAAAAGCCCAATAGGGGTTTTTAATAATTCAATTAGGTTATATCGTTCTGGAAAATAATATGTATGAACAAGCTCTTTGTCTTCTGCGATGGGTTCTGTTAAATGTGCTTCTCTAATTGCTCTTATATTAATAATACATCGCGATAATTTGTGCAAAGTCTCATTTTCTTCTTTTGATTCTTCTAATGGCATATTTGAAGTATAGCAGAAAAATAAGGATAAACTAACGAACCCGGCCGCCGTGTTCATTAATTGATTTATTTATGTGAACTAACCAAACCCGCCGCGGGTTTGGTTAGTTCTTGTATTTCTGTAATCTCTTCTAAAATTGAGGTTTTGGTGTTATACTTTCTGTGTTTCTACTTATCAAGTGACTAGTTAAAATAACCTATAATATTACAAACATATCTATGTATATAATCAATAAGGACAAGAATGATATAGAGAAACTTGAAGAAGTAACCTTCAAGTCTGCTGGTTTCAGGGAAAGACAGCACCTACAGGAATGGATAGCAAAAAATCCTGTATCTCTTGGAGAGGAACTATTGATTATACAAAAGGAGTTTGCTGGTTTTGATGATACAAATGAGAGACTAGATCTTCTTGCCTTAGACAAGAAAGGCAATTTAGTTGTTATTGAAAACAAACTTGATGATACTGGTAGAAATGTCGTATGGCAGTCACTAAAATATGCATCATATTGTTCAAGCTTAACTAGTGAAGGTATTGAAGATATTTTTGACGAGTATTTGAAAAAGAATGGAATAAAAGAAAGCGCTAAACAGCTTTTGGAAGATTTTTTCGATGATGAAGATTTCAAAGAGAAAATGAATGCTGGGAATAGTCAGAGACTAATAATGGTTTCTCATGAATTTAGAAAGGAAGTGACTTCAACTGTTCTATGGCTCCTTAACTTCGGATTGAGAGTTCAGTGTTTTAAAGTTACACCTTATAAGCTAGGAGAAAAGTTCCTTCTAGATTTTTCACAAATTATTCCTATCAAAGAAGCTGAAGATTATATTATAAAAGTTGCATCAAAGAATAGAGAAGAAATTGGCAATCAAGAAGAACTAGAAAATAGATATTCTGTAAGGTTTGATTTTTGGACCGAATTTCTTAAGGAAGTAAATAAGAAGAATAACTTATGTGCAAATTTAAGCCCAAGTAAAGATGCCTGGATTGGTATAGGTTCTGGAGTTGGAGGTATAAACATTAATTTAGTTGTTACTAGGTCCTATGCAAGAGTAGAAATATATATAAATAAAGGAGTAGCACAAAATAAGGAAGTGTTTGATTATTTCTTTAAGCAGAAGGAGCAGATAGAGAAAGATTTCGGAGCACCTTTAATTTGGGCAAGAATGGATGACAAAGTTACTTGTAGAATAAAGTGGCAACTAGATGGAGTTAATATTTTTGACGAAGCTGACCATAAGAAAATGAATGAATTTTTGATCGATGGATTAGAAAGAATGAAAAAAGCTTTTACTGAGCCTATAAGAAACCTATAATATTATGTTTGAAAACTCATTTAAAAATATAGATCAAATATTACACACAGATTCTGGCTCAGCTACTGAGCTTGATTATGTGGAGCAGACTTCATGGGTTCTCTTTTTGAAGTATCTTGATGATCTAGATGAGACTAAAAAGACAGAAGCAGCTTTGGCTGGTAAAAAATATGAATATATCCTTGATGCGCCATACAGATGGGATTCCTGGGCTGCGCCAAAAACTGCTGATAAAAAGATAGATCACCATAAGGCCCTTGATGGTGAGGACTTGAATGAATTTGTTAATTTAAAATTATTTCCTTATCTTAAAAAGTTTAAAGCTGAAGAACCGAATACTATTGAATATAAAATTGGAGAGATTTTTAGTGAATTAAAGAATAAAATATCTAGTGGGTATAAACTTCGTGAAATACTAAACATTGTAGATGGAATGCATTTTAAATTACATGAAGAGAAACATGCGCCGACAATTGGAGAAACTATCTATGATGGAGCGTGCGGTTCGGCAGGGTTCTTGGCAGAGTCATATAATTTTCTTACACAAAATCAATCAAAGCTGTCGTCAGCGCAGATGGCTACACTTCAAAATAAGACTTTTTACGGAAAGGAAATAAAATCTCTTGCTTACATTATCGGAGTGATGAATATGATCCTACATGGTGTTGAGGCTCCAAATATAAGACATATGGACACATTGGCACAGAATATAAATGATATTCAAGAAAAGGATCGCTATAATATAATCCTAGCGAACCCCCCATTTGGAGCAGGAATTGGTAAAGAAGTTCAACAAAACTTTCCTATTAAGACTGGCGAGACAGCATTTCTCTTTCTTCAGCATTTTATAAAAATACTTAAAGCAGGAGGAAGGGCTGGTGTTGTAATAAAAAATACATTTCTTTCTAATACAGATAATGCTTCTGTGTCTTTACGTAAATTATTACTTGAGAATTGCAATTTACATACAGTGCTTGATTTGCCCGGAGGAGTCTTTGCCGGTGCTGGAGTGAAAACTGTGGTTCTATTCTTTGAGAAAGGAGCTCCAACAAAGAAAGTCTGGTTTTATCAGCTCAATCTTGATCGTAATCTTGGTAAAGGTAATCCTTTAAATGAAAACGATTTAGCAGAATTTGTGAAATTACAAAAGACTAAAGCCGACAGTGATAATTCTTGGAGTATAGACATGAAAGATGTAAATAAAGAAACTTTTGATTTGTCTGTTAAGAATCCAAGTAAAGGTGGAGAAGTTGCTTTGCGAGAACCGAAAGATATTTTAGAGGAAATGGAAAAATTAGATAAAGAAATTAAAAGTAGTATTTTAAGTATTAAAAATATATTGTAAATTATGACATGGCA
>JAPLXT010000014.1 GCA_026395935.1 Candidatus Nomurabacteria bacterium
TGGATCAAATCATTCTATTGATCTGATAATCATTTTCAACCATCGGATTTCAAATTTTATAGTTTATTTCAGTAGTTAAAAGAGGATCGATTTATTATAATAAATTTTGACGATCTATAAGGATTCCATATATTTGACTATAATTATATCATAATGAATTGTTTAATTCTTTTACATGAAAACTCCTCTAGGAATTCTCATTCTAATTAAAGATCCTTAAAGCCGTATAACAATCCATAAGTCATTTGTTTTAAGTTATTTGATATATGAAGAAATCACATTGTCTTATTTCCCCTAATGTCCTATTTGTCCTTTTCATCTTAGGATTGCATGGATGCTCAAATAATCAAAATAAATTTACTACGGGCTCTTGGATTCAAGTATCTCAAAAATACAATCCTCCTATAAAATATTATGAGAATAAATTTAAATCAGAGTGCATAATTAAACCTATCTATACTAATTTCACTTCTAATGGCGAGGTTGTTACAAATAATTACCAATTTAATTGCTATTATCGAATAGAGGGCGATAATATTTTCTTTGGCCGTGATAGTGTGGGACAAAAAAAATGGAGGAAGAAACCATTTAAAATCATAAAATCTAAAAACGATGAAATCATTTTAGAATTGGAGGATAGTGTTTATCAGAACGATAAACGTAAAATCTATACTAAAATTACCGAAAAGTATATTAAATGTGAACCTATAAAATCTAGCTTAGTAGATACGTTTTTTTATGAGTTTAGTAAAATTTATTATATTAACGAACCCGATACAATTAATTTTAATACACTATTATTTTCATTCGACGCACGAAGGTACAATGGTAAAAAATTCATCATTGATGATCCATTCGCACTTGAACCAATAATTAAGGGGAGAATGGATAAGCTTTTAAAAACACTTCCCAAAGAAGAAAAAAAAGACCAAGTCGGTTTTGGAGGAGGGGCATATAATTATTATGAATGGGAAACAACAGATTGGTTTATTGTAATGCAAAATTCATTTAAAAATTCTTATTTGACGGAAAATGACGGTCAAACTATGTTAGAGTCAAAATTGTGGGTTACCAATAAAAATGTACCACTATCAGAGATGGAAAACTTTAAACAAAAACCCATTAGTCCCAAAAGTGCCGAAGAAAAAAGAATCCTTGATTCAATAAATATTGCTGATTCTTTAGCCATGGTCGATGCAGAGCAACAAAGAATTAGTAAAGTTAACAAACATTCTAAAAAGTAAACTAACTATGGTCCTAAATTATGCACCTGAGATATTGTATTTTAATGGCTGCAAATATTGAAATGATCAAGAAACTTAGAGTGAAAATTAACATTAATAATGAATAAAGATATGACTCAAACTTCAAAATTATTTGAAATTTCAACTGAATTTTATTCAAAAGATGCAATCCTCAATTCAGGGTATAAATTTACAGGCAAGTATTATGTTAAGATAGAACCCCTGACAGAAATCCGATTCTCAGTTAATATTAAATCAAGGGATGAT
>JAPLXT010000028.1 GCA_026395935.1 Candidatus Nomurabacteria bacterium
GTAAAATTAATTAATATGAAAAATATAGAATTGCTTCCTGGAGTTTTTAAAAATGCGGGTAGAGATGAACCAATATTATCTGTTCCCAATGAGAATTGGGATAGAGAAATAATTGAGCTTGAAGAACAAATAAAGAATGTAAAGAAGATGATAGAAGAAACTGACGACGGAGAAGAGATTGAGCATTTAAAAGATTTAATTACAGATAAAGAATTAGAAATTAAATTAATAGGTGTTCAGAAAAATTCAAAGAATAATTAATCCAGAAAAGCGAGCTAGTTTAGCCTGCTTTTATTTTTAGAATTGCTTCTATGATACTATCAGTATCTATTTTATAATACTTGGCAAGTTCTTCGGGTTTTCCTGATTGGCCAAATTGGTCTTTCACACCTACGAATTCTATTCTCGTAGGGTAGAATTCACTTAAACACTCAGCACAAGCCGAACCCATTCCACCTACCACTTGATGATCTTCAATTGTGACTATTCTCTTTGTTTCTTTCGCTAATGATATAATAGCATTTATATCTAATGGTTTAATTGTTGAAAGATTCATAACTTTTATTTTTATTCCTTCACTCTCTAGTTTTTTAGCAGCCATCAAAGCATTATATAAAACAGGTCCTGTGGCGATTATACCTACTTCTGCTAAACCATTTTCTGGGCCAAAGACTATTTGTGCTTTACCTATTTCAAAAGGTGTCTCTTCTGTTGTAATTATGGGAGTATCGTTGCGAGCGACTCTTAAATAACTTGGGTTTTTTGTTCTTGCTATAGCTTCCGTTGCTTTTTTGGCTTCTATGGCATCACATGGTGAGATAACTACCATGTTGGGTAGCACACGTGTGAGAGCTATATCTTCAAGCATTTGGTGACTTCCTCCATCAGGTCCGACAGAGAGACCAGCATGAGAGCCGACTATTTTTACATTTTGATTGTTGTAGCAAATGGTTGTTCTTATTTGTTCCCAATTGCGTCCAGGATTAAAAATAGCATAAGAAGCTATAAAAGGAATCTTACCCATAGAGGCCATTCCACTTGCCACACTTGCCATATTTTGTTCAGCAATGCCTACTTCTATAAAACGTTTAGGGAATTTATCGGCAAAAAGATTCATTTTTACTGATTCCAACAAATCAGCACAAAGTCCGACAACTTTTTCATCGTCAATTGCAGCGAGAAGTAATCCTTCGCCAAATCCTGCCCTCGTAGACTTTTTCTCCACATCAGAATTAAAAATTTTAGTATTTAGTTTTAAATTTTGATTAAGCATATTATTTTAATTTGTCTCCTCGCATGTTTAACTCTTTAATAGCCATTTCATATTGATCTTTATTAGGAGCAATACCATGCCACTTATAATCATTTTCCCATTCTTTTACACCCTTACCTGGAATAGTATTGGCAATAATAACTGATGGTTTCCACTTTGTATTTTTGGCATGATAAATGGCGTGATTAATTTCTCTGAAATCATTTTCATTAATTTTTTGCACATCCCAATTAAAAGATTTCCATTTATCTTCTAAAACACTAAGAGGCATGACTTCTTCAGTTGTACCATCTATTTGTATAAAATTACGATCAACTATGACTATTAAGTTGTCGAGTTTGTATTTAGCTCCAAGCATTATGGCTTCCCAATTTTGTCCTTCATTTAATTCTCCGTCGCCAACTATGCAGTATATTGTTTTATCTACTCCATTATCCATTCGAGACGCTATTGCCATACCGACTGCTTGTGACAAACCTTCACCTAAGGGTCCTGAAGAAGTATCTACGATAGGAAGGAATTCACGATGAGGATGACCTTGGAGGTGTGAACCAAACTTGCGAAGAGTTTTCAATTCTTCAATTTTGAAATATCCCGCATGCGCCATAGTTGCATAAAGTACAGGACAAATATGACCGTTGGAGAGTACTAAACGATCTCTTTCTAACCAATATGGGTTCTCTGGCTTATGTCTAAGTGCATTAAAATAAAGATAGGTAAATACATCAGCCATACCAAGTGCGCCTGCTGTATGACCGGAACCTGCTAGATAAAGCATTTCCACTATACTCTTACGAATATCGTTTGCTTTAATTTTTAACTCTTTTATTGTTTCATCTTTAATAGTTTCCATATTACAAATTTTCTAATTCTTTCATCGTCTCTTTTACATCAAAACTTCTCATTAAAGCACTTCCAACCACTAATCTATTTGCTCCAGCTTTTACCAATCTTGGAGCTGTTTCTTCATTTACACATCCATCAATACTTATAATTAAATCGGGGTATTGGGATTTCAAATCTTCAATCTGATTTAAAACTCTGTCATCAAATGATTCCCCTTGAAAACCAATATGCTCAATACCCATACATTGTACAAAATCTATAGAATTTATAAAAGGGAAAAGTTTCTCTACTCCTGTCGTTGTATTTATCGCGATACCTATTTCTAAATTCTCTCTGGTATATGGATCTATAGAGTTAATAAATTCCTTAAGCTCATTTTCATTTTCGGCTTCTAGGTGAAAAATTATTCTCTTAGCTCCAAGTCTGACAAAAAAGTCGAATTGCTTAATTGCATCTTTTACCATCAAATCAAATTCAAAATCTAAATTTTCCCAATATGGCATTCCCTCTTCCTCATCTAGTATTAAAGCAATACTTTCTTTATCATCTCTGTCCATTGGCCAAGATTTTGATTCAACAAATTTACCGTCACAAATATCTATTTGTACTATACGTGCTATGTTTACAACATTTGCGATTTTTTGTCGCAAATCATTTATATTTTTAGCTAATACGGCAGGTATAACTTCGGTCATAGTTACTTTTCTTCTTCATTTATTTTATTAATTCTTCTTACGTGACGTTCGTCATTTGTAAAAGGCGTATTCATAAATAGTAGTATTGCATTTTTAGCCTCATCATCTGTTATAAATCTTGCCCCAAGAGAAAGGATGTTTGCATTATTATGTTCTCGTCCTAGTTTAATTATTTCTAAGTTTCCTCCGTAGAATTCTATAGCTCTCACGCCATCTACTTTGTTTGCTGAGATTTGTTCTCCTTCACCAGTCCCGCCAATAATTATTCCAAGTGATTTACTATCTTCAACTACAGCTTCCGCTACTGGAATTATAAAATCAGGATAATCATCTTCATTGTCTAGCGTAAAAGCCCCCTTGTCTACAACTTCTATATTTAAGGTTTGCATATAAGCTCTTAATTTTTCTTTTAATTCGTAACCTGCATGGTCACTTCCTATATAAATCATGTTATATATTATACATCTTAGTGAAATTTTAACAAAACTTGTTTACAGGGTATATCGATTACGATATAACAACAGCGCTCGGACGTAACGCAAATAAATTGGTATTTATTTGCGTACGCTCCTCTCTTGCTGTTATAATACCCAAATATGATTACTTTCCATAAATACCACGGTGCCGGTAATGACTTTATAATGATAAACAATCTGGATAAAAGTATTTTCCTTACGCCAGAGGATATAAGCCTATATTGTGATAGGAATTTTGGTATTGGAGCAGATGGTATTATCTTACTTGAGCCATCCTCTACAGCAGACTGTTTTATGAATTATTATAATTCTGACGGAACTATCGCTCAAATGTGCGGTAATGGAGCACGTTGCACGGCGAAATTCTTCTTAGAACAGACGAATTCTGATATTAAAGAAGTAAATATTGATACTCGTGCAGGAATAAAAAATATAAAAGTAAATAAAGATGAGACCTATTCTGTAGATATGGGAGCACCTATTTTTGAAAGTGATGACTTCCCTTCTGGTACACTGAAACTTGAAGGTTTTGATTTTAATTGTGTCTCTATGGGTAATCCTCACACTGTTACATTAGTAGAAGATTTGGATAAAATAGATTTGAAAACTATTGGTCCGAAGATAGAGAATAATGAAAAATTCCTCCATAAAATTAATGTAGAGTTTGTAGAAAAAATTTCTGATGATTATTACAAAGTCAAAGTCTGGGAGCGTGGTTGTGGAGCAACTCTTGCCTGTGGCACTGGTGCTTGTGCAGTCTTCTCAGTTTTAAATAAAATAGAAAATTTCGATAAAGAAATCACACTAGAATTCCCTGGTGGAAAACTTTATCTATCTAAAAACGAACAAGACCACATAATCCTACGTGGTCCTGCTACTTTTGTTTATAAAGGAGAGATTATTTAATACTTTGTCCTGTTTTGATTACGTGATCTACGAGTGTATATGTATACCCCATTTCGTTGTCATACCAACCCATAACTTTTACGAGGTTGCCTCCAACGACGCGAGTCATCTCAAGGTCGGCAATACATGCATGGCTTTCTCCGAGAATATCTGAGGAAACTAAGTTATCTTCTGTAATTGTAAATAATTTGTGCCAGCGTGGATCTGTAGCTGCTTTCTTCATTATCTCATTCACTTCTTCTTTTGTTGTGTCTCTTTTGGCTATGAAAGTAATATCTACAATTGAACCTGCAGGAACTGGAACGCGAATAGATATACCATCAAATAGACCTTTTAATACTGGGAAGGCTTCTGTGACTGCAATAGCAGCTCCTGTTGAGCTAGGAATGATGTTCTGTGCTGCTGCACGACCTTCACGTAAATCTTTCTTACTTGGGCCGTCTACTAGGGCTTGAGTGGCTGTGTATCCATGAACTGTGTTAAGAATTGCTTTCTCTATACCAATAGATTCGTGCATAATAGCGATAAGTGGTGAAGCTGCATTTGTAGTACAAGAAGCATTTGAAGTGATGTCGCAAGTACCAAATTTCTCTTCATTTATACCCAAAAGAATTGTTGCACCGGGTGTTGTACTTTCTTCTCCTTTTGAAGGTGCTGAGATAACAACTTTCTTAGCTCCTTGATCTAAATGGAACTTTGCTTTGTCATATGAAGTGAAGAGGCCAGTAGATTCTACTACTACATCGATATCTAAATCTTTCCAAGGAAGCTTTGTGGTATCTTTTTCTGAAAGATATTTAATATTTTTGCCATCAATAACCAAATCAGTTCCTTCTGCTTCTACTTTATGATCCCAGTTTCTATAAACTGTATCATGACGAAGTAGATATGAAAGACTTTGGATTGAGCCAAGATCATTGATAGCTACTATTTCAACTTCGGGATTATCCCAAGTAATTTTCAAAAATGCTCTTCCAATTCTTCCGAAACCATTAATTGCAACACGTACTTTTTTCATATATTTTTGTTAATTATGCTAATAATTCTTTTAATAACTTTTGAACTAAGCTTGGGTTGGCAGAGCCAGAGCTCTCTTTCATAACTTGACCAACTAGAGACATTATAGCATTTTCTTTACCACTCTTGTATGTAGCGACAACTGTTGGATTCGCATCTATTATTTTTTGAACTATTTCTTTCAAGGCTCCTTCATCGTGATTCTGTATTAAGCCTTTCTCTTTAGCTATTTTTTCAGGTGACTCGTCTTTTAGAACAATTATAGCTAAGATATCTTTTGCTCCACGTGAAGATATTTTACTATCACTCACCATATTGATAAGCTCAGCAAAATTCTCCGCGCTTGGAAGTTTAATTCCCACGTTAATTTTCTTGAGTCCTAGATAGTCAGAAGTTATATAATTTGAAGCAGTTTTAACCTTTTCTTTATCGGCTAATATTTTTGCTACAGTTTCAAACCATGACCCAAGTTCTTGATCAACAATATAACTTTCTATATCTTCATCCTTGATTCCATAATCATTTCTATATCTATTTCTCTTTGATTCTGGAAGTTCAGGAAGTTCTCCTCTCATTTTTTCTATATCAAAAATTTTACTTAAATAAAGCTTTGGTAAATCTGGATCTGGGAAGTAGCGATAGTCGTTAGCATTTTCTTTTTTGCGTTGTGAGAATGTGGATTGTTTATTCTCGTCCCAACCACGAGTTTCCTGTACTATTTCATCTCCTTTTCCAGCGTCTAATAATGCGGACATTCTTTTTATTTCATATTCTGCTGCTCGCTCCATAGCTTTGAAAGAGTTTATATTCTTTACTTCTACTTTAGTACCTAAAATTTTAGGATCTTCTGATATAGAAATGTTGAGTTCTACTCGCATTTGACCTTTCTCCATATTTGCTTCGGAGACTCCTAAATAGCGAAGAACTATCTGAAGTTCACGTCCGAAATCTCCTGCTTGTTTTGCCGAATGTATTACTGGTTCAGTTACAAGCTCCATGAGAGGAACACCAGCACGATTAAAATCGACAAGTGAATAATCTCCTCGGTCATGCTTACTTGTGGCTGTATCTTCTTCTAGATGTACTCGAGTAATGTCTACTCCTTTCAGTTTACCACCCGAAACAATTGGATATTTATATTGAGATATCTGATATCCTTTAGGAATATCTGGATAGAAATAATTCTTGCGATCAAACTCTGTAAAGTCAGCTATATTAGAACCAAGTGCAAGACCTACTTTAATAACACTCTCTACAGCCTTTTTATTTATTACAGGTAAAGTTCCAGGGTAAGCCATACAAACAGGACAAATGTTTACATTTGGGTTAACTTCATCAGGATTATTTTTACACCCACAAAACATCTTTGAATTAGTGTGTAATTCTGCATGAATCTCAAGTCCTATAGTGGTATAATATTGCTTCATATATGTGCCCGAGGTGGGAATCGAACCCACATCCCTTACGAGACACGATTTTAAGTCGTGCGCGTATACCAGTTCCGCCACTCGGGCAATTAAACACTTTAATATAATTACATATTTTTTATCTTTTTACAACTCTACTTTTTGTAATACTATCTTAAAGTTTAGGTAAATATAGAGATGGATTAAGATAAGCGCTTAGGGCCGCAATAGGCTGTGTGAATATTTTGCCCTTACAAGCATTACTTGGAACTGTTGCCACGTTTACTCCTGTCGAAGCATATACTGCTACATGTAAGTGTGGGCCAGTAGATGAACCTGTATTTCCAGAGAGTGCTACTATATCTCCTTTCTTAACTGTATCACCAACTGTAGCTTTTATTTCCGATAAGTGACCGTAAGTACTTGAAAGTCCATTGTTATATTTTATGAAAACCCATTTACCAAAAGAAGCCCCCTTGCATGCAATATCTGTATCTCCTGTGCCTAAGACTGTCCCAGATGCCATAGCAAACACGTTACTTCCAACCTTAGCTCTAAAATCTACTCCATAGTGAAATTTACCCCATCTGGAACCATATGGAGAAGTTATTGTTATTGCACTAAGTGGCCATGATAATACTCCAGATCCTGCCTTAGGTAAAAGTTTTGGATTTAAAATAAATTTTATTTGAGCCTCGTAATCTTCTATGGATTTTTCAAAAGTTTCTTTTCTTTTTAATTGCTCCGCTAACATTTTTTGATATTCAGATTCTTTGTTTTTTGTTGCAACTAAAAGACTATCTTTCTCTTTTTTATTTGCTGTTATTTCTAATTCTTTAGCGGTTAAAGTTTTCTTAAGAGTATTTAATGCTTGCTGTTCATCTTCCTTTTTAACCTTAGATACAACTAGGGTATTTTTTTGAATAGATACATTTTCAATATTGTCTTTTATTTCCCTGTTTAAACTTATAACGTTATTGTATTCACGACTTAAATCACTCAAACTATTTTGTGATAAAAAATTCTGCAAGAATCCAATATTATCTTGTTGATACAAATCTCTCAATAAAACAGCCAGTGAATCTCTTGATTTATTCAAAATACTATTTTTTGTGATAATTTCATTATCTAAAGTTTTTATCACAAGACCCGTAGCAGTAATTTTCTTTTCTGTTTGTTGTCTTTCTTTGACAAGCTTATTCTTTTTAAGAGTTAAGTCTTTTATTGCATTAGCTAGAGTATTTTTCTGTTCGGCAGTTATTGCTATCTGTCCAGAGAGAGCAGCTATTTCTTTATTTATCTTTTCAATTTCACTATTAGCAGTATCTATTTGATCTCTTAATTCACTTTCTGTTTGGGCGTATGAAAACGTCGAAAAAGCGAATAGGGCTAATACGGTAAAGATTGTACTCCATATGTATTTCTTCATCACAATTCTTATTATACTACATTTCTTAATTTAACGCTGAAATTGCTTTATTTATACGGTTTATAGTCTCTTTTTTACCCAAAATATCAGCTAAAATGAATGGATCTGGTGATTTATCGAGACCTGAAAGGGCAAAACGCACCGGATGAAGAATTTGTCCCCTGTTTTCAGACTTGTCTGCAAGCTCCATTAGGAATATCTTGATATTATCTTTGTTAAATTGAGATTCCTCAGTTTTTTCTAGTATTTCTAGTACTTCTTTTAAGTTCGTTATAGTTTTATTTTTATCTGTATCTTTATATATCAATTTATCTTTCTCATAAACAGGCTCTTTATAAAAGAAATCAAGTTCTCCATTCCCTACCATCGTTTTAATATCTCCAAATTTAGAAATTCTCTCTGTGATAATAGGAATAATCTTTTTATTTTGGAGCTCTATGGGAAGCCAAGCAAATACATATTTTTCTAAATCTTCTTCTTTTAGAAGTTTGATGTGTTCTTTATTTATCCAATCAAGTTTCTCTTCATTATATTTACCACCACTTATATGAATTTGTTTAATATCAAAAAGATCTATAAATTCATCAGATGTTAGAATCTCTTTTTCTCCCTTAGGACTCCATCCAATAAAAGCCAAGAAGTTTAACATTGCTTCTGGTAAATATCCTTCTTTTTCATATTCTAGAAAGTCTTTTGCTCCATCTCTTTTACCAAGTTTCTTTTTTCCATCAGATCCCATTATTGGAGGTAGGGTTGCATATTCTGGTCTTTTTATATCAAGGGCCTCATATATAGATAAAAATTTAGGAGTAGAAGATATAAATTCATCCCCACGCATGACGTGTGTGACTCCCATTTCTAAATCATCAATAATGTGTGCAAAGTTGTAAGTCGGATATCCATCGCTTTTAATTAATATAAAATCGTCCAGTGCTTCAGGCCCAGCAGATAATTTACCACGAACAAGGTCAGTCCATTCATAACTTTTAATATTTTTAACTTTAAAGCGGAGTGATTGCATATTAGACTTACCGACATTCCAAATCGGTGGATTTTCTGGTCTATGATCTCTATAAAGAAATGGTCTTTTTTCTTCTATTGCTTTATTGCGAAAAACATCAACCTCTTCTTCGGTGTAAGGATCAGCATAAGCATAACCTTTCTCTATTAGAATTTTTGCATATTTTTGGTATGACTCTAATCTTTCTGATTGTTTGTATGGAGCATTTGGCCCTCCGATATCAGGACCTTCATTCCAATTAATATTAAGCCACTTAAGAGACTTTATTATATGCTCTATGGAGCCTTCTACCTCACGGGCTTTATCTGTATCTTCTATTCTTAAAATAAAAGTTCCATTATTTTTCTTTGCATAGGCCCAAGCGTATATAGCTGTACGAACATTCCCAATATGAATAAATCCTGTTGGTGACGGAGCAAAACGCGTAACTACTTTTTGTGTTTGATTTTCCATATTATATTTCTTCGTGAGATTGTGCTATCTTAATTGCTTCTGTTGCAATTTTCTCTGCTGCATCTTTATTGGCGAAGCTTAGTGCAGCAATTTTCATTTTCTCTCTCTTTTCTTTATTACTCATTATTTTATCTATTTCGGATATAAGAACATGAGGAGTTAAGTTGGTCTCATCGATAACTTCACAAGCACCAGTTCTAGCATAATTATAAGCATTCTTTCTTTGATGATCTCCATTTGAATTATTTATAGGTATTATGATGGATGGAATTCCCCATGAAGCTATTTCAAATATTGCAGAACCAGCTCTCGAGACAATTATATCAGCTATTCCTGCCGCCATTCGAGTTGCTAAATTATTTAAATATGGAACTGCAACATAGCGAGTAATGTTATCATTTTTTTCCATAACAAGCTTGGATCGAGATAGAACATCGTCTATGTTATCTATTCCTGTTTGATGGATTATTTGATATTTAGAAAGTAAATCAGGTAATACTTCCAAGAAAATATTATTTATCATCTCTGCACCTTGTGATCCTCCTATAACTAAAATAATTGGTAAATTAGAATTTAATTTAAAAAATTCATGAGCACCTTCTTTGCTTCCATTTAGAATATTTTTTCTTATTGGTTGACCTGTAAGAGCCGTCTTTTCTTTCGGTAAAAATTCTATTGCTTCAGGCCAAGAGATAGCTACTTTTTGTGCAAATTTAGCAGTCCAAACATTCAATCTTCCAGGATATGAATCTGATTCGTGAACTATAACAGGTATGCGAAGTAATTTTGCTGCGAAGACTGCTGGGAATGCAGCATAGCCACCTTTTGAAATAACTACATCTGGATAAATGAAAAACATACTAATCAAACCAAAGAACATTCCTGTAGCTGTAGAGAAAATATCAAAGAAATTTCTTATAGAAAAATAGGTGCGCATTTTACCAGCAGGAATCTGAACGTAAGTAATATTATTTTCAAAGAGCATACGTTTGTCGTATGGCCGATCTGACATGTAATAAAGTTTCAAGTCTATTATTTTCTCCTTATCTGCTACCTCTGTTAACTTCTCCGCTATAGCTATCAACGGATAGAAATGTCCACCAGTTCCCCCTCCTGTAAGTAATATTTTCATATAGGCTTAATTATAGCGTATTTGCATATTTTTTTCTAGTGAAGAATACTAAGGTCTTATACTTGTTTCTTTTGAAATTTTGAGATATTTAGAATTATGCCCATGAGTCCTATATCTATGAGAAGTGCAGTCCCCCCTTGAGACATAAAAACTAGAGGGACGCCAGTCAGTGGAAAAACACCTATTATAGAAGCAATATTCATAAAAGATTGGGCCGTGATCATCGTTATAATGCCAATTACAAAGAGTTTACTAAATGAATCAGGTGCGAAATGAGCTATTCTGTAACCTCTTAGTGTAAATGCGAGATATAGTAAGATAATAAAAACACAACCGATAAATCCAAGTTCTTCACCTACAACAGCAAAGATTGAATCCCCT
>JAPLXT010000034.1 GCA_026395935.1 Candidatus Nomurabacteria bacterium
ATTATCTGAAACACTAACTGATACTGAAATATTAGAATCTAATATATATTCAGAAAGAATATTAGTATTAAGAATAATAGTGGGTGAGATAATATCATCAAGTACTGCTCCAGTATGTAAAGTGCGGTCTATCACACCATCTCCATTTGTATCTATATCAAGAGTAATTCCCTTACCACCTAAAGCAAGTACTGCTTCGTCTATATGATAAGTATGTATTTCATTTTTAGAAATTGGTAAATCAACTACTTGAAGTGTGGTTTTATTAACTCCATCCACGGTATCTATGATATCCATACCATAACTTGAGCCTGTACCATCACCTATAACTTTATAAGTATATAAACTATTATGGAAAAATATAACTGCACTTTCAGACTCTGTATCATATGTTGAATTTTCTATATTAGCTATTGCCTCCCCGTTTACAAGACCAGTGGTATTACCAGCATTATCAGACACTTGTAATTCTACAGGACTATGGACTTTGATCTCTTTTCTATTATTATTTGCTATTGCAAGTTTCTCTATTAAATTATCATTATTAGGATATGAATGATTAGGATAATAAGTAGAAAGATTCTTTAAACGACTAGAAATATATTTAAGATAATTTATATTAGGATCAAGCACTGCTCCATTATATCCCCAAACAGCTTTTATAATATTGATCTCTGGACAAGTAATAGTATACCCACCAATTATGACACTATTTATACATTCATGAGAAAATACATGGCCATTTTTCGATTCTAAAATACCAAGTCCATCTTTAATATTGGCATATATTGATTGAATAGTATTAGCATATTGTTTGTATTTAGGATTTGTAGAAATATCATCATAATAACTATATTTATTGGCATATAATTTACCTTGACTGTTATACAATGGTTCATAACATTTTTTATATTCATCTAGTCCTGGGTATTTAGGATCTACTGGATTAGGGTTAATATTCCTACATTTACTGAGTTTAATATCACTTAAAATTCCTCTGGGATCTGAAGAATTTTTTGTATAATCGTCTTTTGCACTCATTGTTATCTGCATCATCCCATGTCCATAATCAAAACTTACATTTTCATTATCAAAGTTCTCTCCGCCAATTTCTTGAGCGATTATAGCCAATATTAAATCCTTCGGAAATCCTTTTTGTATAAGATTGGAAATTTTTAATGAATGATCATCACTACTATACAAAGATTTTACAATATCATTATTGTTAAAATAATGGTCTACTGCTTCTATCACTGCATCAACTCTTGTACTTTTATTATCTAAAACTACTGCACTTTTATTTTTAAATATATCTTGCTTGTCTTTATCATATTCTAAAAATGTAACTCCGCCATTTATTTTGGCAGGTATCCACCCTACTCCATTATCCGTCGGATCAGAAACCTTATACCAAGTAAATCCATCACTTGAGACAGGTAGACCATTCGTATCTGTTTTAGACTCTATGTATACAACAAAGCTATTAGGAAGAGTTTTCACTGCTGGTTCAGAAATTCCAGCACTTTCACGCATAATTACTACGTTATTCGCATTTTTTATCTCAGCATAGAAATTTGCTGGTTCAGGTTTTTTCATCCAACCATTTTCTATAATCCAAGGTAACAAGTCTTTATTATCATTATTTATAATTCTTGGTAAATCACAAACCCCATCCCCATTTATATCATCACATCCTTCAAGAGGACTATCAAAATCACTCCAATAATTCCCACCAATCGGGAGGTCTTGTGATAAAGTCGCATATAGCCAATAACTAGTTTGTCCTTGATTCCATTTAATTCCATTGCCAATAAAATTATTCTGTACAATTATAGTACCATTAGCACCACTACCAGATTCATAATAACCTGGTCCAGTATTATTCTTAAAAGTGTTTCCTTTTATAATATTGTTTTTGTTATATTGAGCCTCAATACCATAATTATTTTTCTCAAAAATATTATTCTCAATTAAAATATTACTTGCTTTTTGATAATAAAGCTTAACTCCACTTGTCGAAATATTAGTGAAAATGTTACCAGAAATCGTGTGTCCTCCACTATCTGTCCATATACCCATATAACCACCAGTGATAGTAGAATCTAAAAATTTATTACCACTTCCACCTTGCATAAATAGACCATAAGACCCTGGATTATTTATCTTTACATTTTGAATAGTTGAATTTGAAACAGATTGAAATACAATTGAATTAGTAAAATATTCAATATTTAAATTTTTTATAGTAACATTAGAACTACCAGATACGCTTATCCCTGTACGTTCACTACCTCCCATTTTAAGTATATGATTATTTCCATCAAGAGTAATATCGTTTCCACTAATAGTAATTGGTCCAGATATATCATCATTCAATATGCAAGTCTTAGTACTTATATCCCAACTACCCACCAAATTACAATTTCCTCCATTTGATAATAATGAAACTGAACCTGTAAAAGCAGAAGTTGAATGAGTTATTCCTAAAAAAGTTAGAAAGAAGATTGAGAAAACAAAAATACAATTTTTTATATTTTTCATTATATAATAATACAATAATATTAGATGGTTTGTCAAAACCTAATAATTATTAGCTCTAGGAATAATCTTCAATTCATTCTCTTTAGAGACAGTAGCCACTTCCCCCGACCTATAATACACTCGCCTTTTCTTATTGCCCGAAATTTTCTTGACCACATGAAGTGGATAGAATTGATAATAATCCTTCTCATCAAACCAAGCACAGACGAAATTATATAAGCGAAGTCCTGTGAGCCGAGACATAGCGAGCGCGTACCAAGTCAATTGTTCTATTGGCTTCTCTTTGCTTGCATTCGGTTTGTAGTCTAGCAGGTGTATCTGGCCGTTTCTTATTTGTACTAAATCTATATGCCCCGTCAGCAATTTTGGCATCTTTCTCAAATTCTTGTCCCCCTTAAGTTCAATCAAACCATCATTTGAAATTTTAAACTTCAATTCATTCTCCATATGTTCTATATCTTCCTTTCTTATATACACCGGCACCTCCGTCGCCACCGTGCAGGAATCGTTCGCGAGCATGAAGCGTTGTATTTCTTCATGGCGTTGTTTGTTATCTGGTATTGATTGCAAAGCAAAAGCCGCAAGCCTATTCGCATAATTAAACTTTGACTTTACTATCATGTCGGCCTTATCAAATTTACTTCGTATCTCCTACATTCTCTCCCCGTCTTGAAAATATTGATGCGGGGTCTCGCTTGAGACATTGTCTAAATATTCTTTCAAAGGAAAGTGCACTCTATTCTTGTATTCTTCGAGCATTAAAATGGTTTTCGCTTTATGATAACGAAAACGATAGAGCTGACGGTGCGCCATGGTCGTGACTTCTATCGTCTCTTTCGGACCGAACATTTTGATAGCATAAGGTCGCAATCTTTCATATCGGCAAAGCGACTTGTATTCATTGATCCAGTCCGAGAGAGTTGCTGGCTCTGGTGCTACGCCAAACTTTTGCTTTATAACATTGCAAGTGTCTATGAGATTGAGCCCAATATTGTAATAGCTCATCGCTTCTATTATTATATGAAGTGGAAAGTGCTTGCCCTTGATATCTTGGGCCGAGAAAGTCCTTCCACAACCTTTGCCGTCTGGTAGGCCAATATTCTTGCAGAGATAGAGCTGGACCACCTGCCCGACGTTCTGCCTTGTGCCTCTTTTGACGAAATTCGTAGAAAGACAGTACGGGCAAACTTCGGCACCGCGAGCGTTACGGATTCTATCAAATTCTTCCTTATTTATAAGGATTTTATCGTCTTTCTTTTCTTCTGTGTTTGTATTTGTGCTTGACATTGTATCTCTGTTTGCTATACTTTATACATGGCGTTTGGAGGGTTCGCCCTTTCACAGCTTCCAAGCTGTAGCCAAGCGCTTTCAAAACATATCACCCTGAGGTGGTATTTTTTGTTTCTAATCTTCTTCTGGTATACCATTATGTAATATACGACTCATTGTCTCTGTATTCATTCCCCAAAATGGAATAATGCTCCAGAAAAACTTCTGCCCATCTTCAATCTGTTTTACAATAATCCTAACTCTATTTCTCTTAATTACTGCAATAAATTCAAAATATCTGACAGGTTTTAATATTGTATCGGTTCTTCCTTTCATTCTTATCCTTTCAAATTTTTGAGTTTCTAAAATTCCTTGAACTGTATGTGAAAGTTTTAAAACTTCTGGAGCAAGATTTATAAGCTTAAACCGCATATATTGATCTTTTTCCAAACGAGTTTTCTCTGTTCGTATAAATTTAAGATGCTCTAATCCTCTAGCATTAAAAGAAATTTTATCTTTAAAATACGGACAGTATACTTCTGTAATTGATTTATAAAATTCCTCACCTTGTGATTTTATTTTTTCAAATTCTTCGCTGTTGAATTCCAACATGTGTATTATTATAACATATTAATAAATATTTGCTTATATTTTTATCTTGGTATAAAATATGAAACCTCGACGCTTAAATTTGGATTCTCCAAACAAAGCTTCTCGTGTACTAAACTCGTGTGTGATGTTCGGAAGTAACACATAGAGTGAGAGATAACACCCAAAAACCACTATTACAATTGTAATAGTGGTTTTTGTTATAATTATCTGTGTTTTTCATTTTTCCTCTATCTTCATTTTTTTAATTAACAAAAGTAATTCTGGA
>JAPLXT010000098.1 GCA_026395935.1 Candidatus Nomurabacteria bacterium
CATGGAGCATTCTCTGTACATATAGTGTTACTCCCTCCAATGCTTGATGTATATCCAGATGGACAAGACCCAGGGCAGGGGTAACAAGTACCAGTTGGCACCCAATAACAGCCATGGGTAGCCCAAGTACCACAAGCACCTTCACTAAATCCTGAACAATAATAACCTTCATAATCTTGAGGAGTAGCACCAGACACTGTCCCCCCTTCACAAGAACCGCCACCAGCACAAACAGAATAAGAACCACAGCCGTAAAAAGCATCACAGGCTGCTTTATTGTGCACTAGATATCCATCGGCATAGTAAGTATGATCTCCGTCTAGATTGAAATTATAAAGTTGTGTATCTGCTTTATCACTTTTACTATCTATAGTTTGAAGTAATACATTGCCATCCTCTGTTATCAAAGTATCACCTACTTTGAGCTCTGTAACTGTTATACCAATATTCTCTTCATCTGTTTTCTTTGGGTCAATTGATTTCCAGCCGTCTATAGTCTTGAGTGGATGTTCGGCTGTGACGAAGTATCTTCCACCATTAAATGAGTATAGCCTCCTTTCGCTTAATTGTGGACGCTGAAGACCTAGAACTTTATTGTCGGTACTTTCTCCTTTTAATACATCACCGATCTTCACATCTTGAATATTCTTATTGGTCCCGTCAGCCATTAGAACCTTGGTATCAGAAGTAAAACATGTGTTTAAATCAATAGTATATGAATCACATTGAACAACAGGGTCAGGAGCTGAACACCCAACAGTAAAGGTATGTGTACCTATTGGTAAAGCACCAGTTCCAAAATCATAAGAAAGACCACCAGAATCACATTCAGTAGCCCCAGAAGAACTGTAATGTATAGTAGTACCACTATTAGGATATGATAAAGATGGATCATCAGCCCAAACTGTAACAGTAATGTTTGGCGTTGTTGTTCCTCCACCAACTTTAGCTTTTAATATACTTGGTAATATTAAAATTGCTCCTAAAACAAATATAAACAAAAATCCAACTAGAAATTTCTTATTTAATATTTTTTTCATTTGATTATTATTTTAATTAAAGTTTGATTAATGGATTTATTATACCACAATTATTAAAAAAGCCACTCCCTTTTGCAAGAAGAGTGTGCTTTTTTAATAATTTAGAAGATCTTATTTATAAGATCTAGTATGCTCAAAATAATATTGAGCGTCATAATCTTTTTCAGGAACACGTATCCAGTCCGGAAGGATGTAATATTTAACTACTCCTTTTAAAACTAAACTTTGAGGATCAAGGTGTGTGATCTGCAACCTATGTCCCATAGTCCCGTCTAGTTTTGTTCCCCAGATAAGGGAGTCACCTTTTACAGTAACTACGTATTCATAAATGGTTGGGTCCACGTCTGGCCAGCTGGTTTTGATTTTGAAATCATTTCCAGATTGATAAAATTCATATCTTTCAATAAGAATCTTATTTGACGGATAAAAGTTAACCCAAGGAATAGCATTGACGGGTCGTCTTTGTTCCATAACTGTGTACCAAGGACCATTTTGGCTCAAGACCCATTTTGGATCCTGTTTGAAGCTAATATATACAACAGGTGGTTTCAGATTGTTCATAACAGTATAAGTCGTGTTTCCGTTTAATGGAAAACTCAACCCATTAACTTTTATAGAATCAGTCATGAAACCAACGTTTGCAACCGTTGTAACTTCAAATGAGCCTCCGTGTGCAACCTGCTTGGGAGCAGATGCTGTGCCATTTACCCCTGAAAAGAGAGTAACGTCATACATTATAGCAGTGGTAATGAAGGATACATCACTACCATAAGCAGTTCCTACACTATTTCTAGCATAAGCTCTGGCATGGTAAGTAGTACCTGCGGTTAAGCTATTGATAGTTCCTGTAAAAGAACCTAAGCCCACTCCATTACTAATTTTGTTGTCATTAACTGAAGGGTTTGATATTAATCCCCAACAGATTCCCCTCTCTTGAACTGAAGCATCTCCTTCCGAAGATACATTCCCTCCAAGAGTAGCGCTTGTCGTTGTGACATTTGTTGCATCGACAGTCGAAACTGTCGGGATAGTAGGCACCACCACAATGGATGGGTCTTTTACACAAGAAACAAACAGAAGGAGAATAATCGAAGCAAAAAATACTCCAATCAAACTCAACTTAACTGTCTTTCTTCTTGAAGAAACAACATTGGAAGAAAAAAAGTTTTTCATGGTATGTAGCTTTGATTTAAAATTTCGTTTAACTTTATTCATGTATATTATCTAACTTTTACAACATTTTGTCAATAGTGAGCAAAGTACATTCAACATTGAAGTGCAACACTTTGATTAAATACTTCTAATGGTGTTCTCCATCCAAGTCTCTTTCTAGGGCGGTTATTAAGCGCCCATTCCACAGCTTGGATAGCTTCTTCTCCTATTAAAGCAAAGTCTGTACCTTTTGGAAAGTAATGTCTGATCAATCCATTGGTATTTTCATTTGTACCACGTTCCCAAGAGCTATATGGATGAGCAAAGTAGCATGATACCTGTAATTTATCTTCAATTTCTTTGTATCCAAAATTTTCAACACCATTATCAAGAGTTAAAGTTCTTCTAAAATCTTCTGGTATTTCTCGTAATCTTTTCACGACTGCATTTGATGTTTCAATAGCTGTACCATTCTTAATTCTCGTAATGAATACTAGTCCAGTTTTTCTTTCAACTAGAGTATTTAATCCGAATTTACTTTTTCTTGATACAACAGAATCACCCTCCCAATGACCAAGAGTTTTTCTTTTCTCTATTTCTTTTGGTCTCTCTTCAATTGAAATACCCTTTGGTTTAAAGATTCTTTGGCATCTTCGCATTCCTTTAGCAGTTCTTCTCTTGTGTCTTCGTTTAAGATATGGGCGTAAATCATGATATGATCTTTTCATTTGACCCCATCCTTGTCTATATGCTTGAGAATATATGTATTGATATATGGCTTCATAGGATATTGATTCATTTGGATATTCTATTTTGAGTCTACCTGCTATTTGCTCAGGAGAGTATCCTTCTTTCAAGCGATCAATTACATATCTACGAATGAATATACTTTTGAGTCTAAGTGTTCTTCCTCTATATTGGCGTTTCTTTAAAGCTCGCTCATTGGCAAGTCTTGGAGCATACATATTGTTTGATGCTCTATTCTTTTTAATCTCTCTTGTTATTGATGAAGTAGAACGTCCAAGAATCTTTGCAATCGACCGAATAGACTTCTTTTGCCAGATATATTCTTGGATTTTCTCGCGTTCCTCAATACTTAAATGCTTATATTTCATATACTTCATATTACTATGAAGTGTTGCACTTACTTGTTGAACCTATCCAAATTATTCAAAATTCCCCATTCTGATACCAATTCAGAAGGGGGAATTTGAGTTCAATTAATTTTCTGTGTAATTTGCATTAATATCATTTACTAATACCTCTTTAGTAACATTCACAGATCCCCAAATTTTCCCTAAACAAGACAATGTGAATAGTGTAGCCTTTTTCAATGCAGGTGGTGAGTAAGGAGTTCCATTAAAGTTTGGACAATTTACTGTCTTGCCAGTTGAATCCTTATAAGTACAAGTACAACTTGCTATATTTTCTTCAGTCCAAGTCATTGTGATCTTGCCATTGTATGGAATCTTACCTCCGTCAACTATAACCTTAGTACTTCCGCTAGAGCTTGGTGGATTTAATGGATCAACAGGTTTTGAAGGATCTACGGGAACTGATGGGTCAACAGGTTTAGGAGGAACTACTATAGTAATAACTGGTGGAGTGACAACAGGGCAATCAGTATTTACATAATCCTTAGTCAGTGCAAGACCGTCTGCATCAGAAGGACAGTAAGATCCTTTATTGGATGGATTAGGATAGACGCAAACGCGATTCTGTGTACCACTTGCCCCACAAACATCTGATCTGGCTGGAGTCCACATTGACCAAACTCCATCAAGTTTATCCCCCACAATAGCTGGATAAACACAGTTATCACTTACATAAGTAGAATTCGAACTTGTCACTGGTGATCCGAATGTACACCCTGGATAGTCTGATTTTGTTTGACTTCTAGTTACTGATCCTGAAGTAGCAGCATCTTGATTACTATTTAGATCACATTGAACGGAGACTGTTTGAGTAAGAGGAGCTCCACATGTAGGAACTATCGGATACACACAATTGTCACTTACATAAGTAGAGTTATTTACTGTCACTGGTGATCCGAATGTACATCCTGGATAGTCTGATTTTGTTTGACTTCGAGTTACATTACCTGAAGTAGCAGTATCTCCATTGGCATTTGCATCACATTGGACGGTGACTGTTTTGGTGAGAGGAGTAGTACAGGATGTAGGTGCTGTTGGATACACACAATTGTCACTTACATAAGTAGAATTTGAACTTGTCACTGGTGATCCGAATGTACATCCTGGATAGTCTGATTTTGTTTGACTTCGAGTTACATTACCTGAAGTAGCAGTATCTCCATTGGCATTTACATCACATGAGACGGTGACATTTTGAGTGAGAGGAGATAAACATGATGTAGTTGTTGCTGGTACTGCCGAACAAGATTTACTAGCAGGCTTAGAAGAAGCAGGACAATTAGTATTACTACATGTTGCAGTTATTGTTGAAGCAGCTGTTCCTGCAGTTGTTGGACAATCATCTATACTCCAGGTGCCTACTTCTGGTACTGCCGAACAAGATTTATCTGAAGGCTTAGTACCCGTACAATTAGTATTACTACATGTTGCAGTTATTGTAGAAGCTGATGAACCTGCAGCTGTTGGACAATCAGCAATACTCCATGTGCCTGCTGGCTCTGTCACTACCACGTCTGTACTACTATAAACTGTGTAGGCAAAAGTAGAGTTAATCCCTATAAAAAAGAATGCGAGGAGAGTAAATAAAAATATTTTTGTGAATTTCATTTTATTGATAAAATTGATTGATAATAAAAAAGTAAACTATTGTTTTTATTATACCATATAAATAAAAATTAATGACAGATTCAAAGATTTTGTTAGTTAGTAGTTGAGATAAATACCCTTTTTATATATAATTGCAGATATGGAAATATATCTACTAACTAGTAATGAAGGCAAGTTGAAAGCTGCTAAAAGTACTTTTGATAAATATGGGGTAAAACTACTTTATACTGACAAAGACTATGCTGAAATACAAGCTGACTCTAGCCTAGAGATAGCTAAGAATATCGCACAGAAAGCAGCAAAGGAACTGAATGCACCAGTTATAAGGGAAGATCATAGTCTCTTTATAGAAGCATTGGGTATCCCTGGTCCATATATGAATTATGTAGAGAGAAAAATTCCCGCTGATCTAATAAGTAAAATTATAAATTCATTGGGAAACAATAAGGGATGGTTTGAAGTATCTACAGTTTATGCAGAGCCAGATGGAACAACCTTTGAATATACTTTTAAAGTCCCTATGACATTCGGGAATGAACAAAAAGGGATTAACCCTAAGGGTTGGAATGATCTAATAAGATTGAACAACGAAACTAGGGCAATAACAGAATACCCCGAAGAAGAACGCCTCCATATCTGGAGTGAGGGCTATGAAGCAGTAGTAAAATATCTGATGGATAACAATAAATTATCTTTTTAAAAAATCTACAAGAACGGTTTTGATAAATTATGCGAATTATTAAAAATATCTATTTATCCAATAATAACAACATGGATATTTGAGTTACATTATCAAAAACAGGAGCATCAAAATTAATTAAATCTTGTTTACTTAACAAGGTATGTTCTGCAACCAAAACACAGTTTAAATTTGCTGCACGGGCAGATTCTAATCCCCTTATAGAATCTTCAATAACTAAACAATTAGAGGGTAATTCTTCCATTTTACTTAAAATAAGTTTATAACTTTCTGGGTCTGGTTTTTTATTTATAACATCTTCTCTTGTTACAACTTGCTCAAACAACTTTTCATTTCCAAGTGATGATAAAATTTTATCAACATATTCTTTACGAGAAGTAGTTACTAAACCTACCTTATAACCAGCTTTTTTTAGAGATATTACAGCATTAAAATCATTTGAGACTTTTTGACTAGATAATAATTCTTCTAATTTAATATTATACTTAAAATAAACCTTATTCATAAAAGAATTTTCATCTAAAATATTTAAACCTCTTAACATAAGATATTTTATCAAACCACTATCTATAGACATTTCATATTCATTATACTCATCAATTGTTAGATCTTCATTATAATCTTCTAAAATAACTTCTTTGAAAGATTCAAAAAATGGACGCTCTGTGGGTATTAATGTACCATCAAGATCAAAAAGGATTGTTGTAATTTTATTTTTAAGTAAAAATCTTTCAGATAAGTAATTTGCGACATAATCACGATAAGGTAAATCTGCTTGTTCTAAACCGCACGGCAAAAAAATCTCAATAATTTTATTTAATATTTTTTCTGCATCATCTTTATTAGAATTTTCTATATTACCAGAAACTTCAAATTCAACAAACTCTCCAACTCCATTTATATTGTCTATAGTAATAATATAATTATATATTTCTGTATTTTTTATAAAAGTACGTCTGATTTTATCCACTGTAACATATTTTACAAAACCCAAAGAATTAAAAATATCATTATAATCACTAATTAATTCACTAGAAATTTGTATATTGTGTTCAATTTTAGAAAAAGATCCAGAAAAACAATTTGACTTACCCTTATGAGTAATTTCCGTATAGTTATTATTATTTCTAATTCTTAAACATGTTCTATTTTTAATAAAATCTCCATTTAAATCCGAATAGTAATTATCTATTTCTTTTTCTGTACTAATTTCAATAAAATCTTCCTCTTTTAAAATTTGCTCTAATAAAATAATATCTGAACATAAAAATTTCTGTTCAACTTCTAATAATTTATTTTTTTTATTATTTTTAGTAATTTCAGCAATTAAATATCTTCCTTGAATATTTTTAAATTCATCAAATTTTATTTCAGCAATATTAGAAAAATGTGATTCTAATATAGATCTGAAATCACTTTTTGATAAATAAGACCCCCCCTACATCTCCTAAATATTTCTGATACCAATATTTATTTAAGAGATGTGGTATTAAACCTGTATTTTTTGGTTTTTCTATTTCTACAATAATTATTTTTTTAGAAACTCTAAACATACTATCTAGGGTCGATTGCATTTCTTCTCTACTACTCATATGGTGTAAAGTATTTCCACAGTAAGAAACATCAAAAGAATTATTTTTAAATGGCAAGTGAGCTGCATTATGGTTTGTATAAATAACTTCATTATTATCTTTATTTATAAAACCTATTTGACTCCAACTTATATCATTGCCTACAACATAATTAAAATAATGACGTAAACTCAGTTGCTTTAATATATCACTATCACCACAAGAAATATCTAAAAAACTTTTTACATTATTTAATTTATCATTTATAAGTTTAAAAAATAGATCCTTCTTTTTTAATCTCGGTGTCAAAATAAAACGTTTTATAATATTATTGTGTATAAGATATCTATATTGATAATTTTCATTAGCAGATACTTCCACTTCTGGAAATTTATCTTTTGAGAGTTTAATCTTATTATTACATAATCTAGCTACCTCCTTATTTGAATATCTATTAATGTTATTAAGTTCCTTTTCATTTAAATGAACAAAACTACCCTCAGTATCTTCTGTTTCTAATTGTCCCTTATTTCTTATTCTTGCCATAAAAGCAATACCATAATGTATATAAAATTGATCTTTATATATAAATTTATTTTCAATAAAAGCAACAGGCTCAACCTCTCCAAGTAATAATTTTACAGAACCACCATTTATTTTATTTGCTAGTCTTTTTACTGCGGTATGAAAATCTTCATTTTTGTGAATACTACCACCAGGTAATGACCAATATAGTTTTTCTTGTACATTTCTTTCTAAATATATTCTTCCTACTTCATCATATGCAGATAATAACAAAAAATACTTCCTATGTTTTACGTAATTAAAAAGTTCTTCTGAAACATCTCCTTCATATTTAATTGTTGGGAGAGAGTAAATTTTTTTATATACACCAAACGAGTATTTCACGTACTCTGTCTTTTCCTTAAAAACTTTATCTAATAAACAAAATGACTCTGTTTTATTTAAATTTTCCATTTTTATATTTAATTAAAATAATATTAAACTAGATTTATCTTATTTATTAAATAAAACATACTTAATAAATATTTAAACTTTGTTCTATTATAC
>JAPLXT010000050.1 GCA_026395935.1 Candidatus Nomurabacteria bacterium
ATTTATAAAATAATATGAAAAAATTTAAAGTAGGAATATTGGGAGCAACCGGAATGGTTGGACAAAATTATGTGAGACTCTTAGAAAACCATCCATGGTTTCAAGTGGTATACGTAGCAGCATCTACAAATTCAGCTGGAGTAACATACGAGGAGGCTGTTAAGGGACGTTGGCATATGAATACTCCTATACCAGAGAAAGTCAGGAATCTTATCGTAGAAGATGTTGCAAATATAGAAAAGGCTTCAAAGAAATGTGATTTTGTTTTTTCCGCTTTTGAAATTTCAGACAAAAATCTTGTAAAAGAAATTGAGGAAAAATACGCAGCCGCTCACATGCCTGTCGTTTCCAATGCTTCCGCAAATAGAAAAACTGACGACGTACCAATGCTTATTCCAGAGATCAATTCCGACCACTTAAAGATGATTAAGATCCAACAGAAGAATCACGGCTGGAGTAAGGGATTTATAGCTGTAAAGCCAAATTGTAGCCTACAGAGCTATTTAACGCCTATATATGCCCTAAATAAGGCAGGATACCCAGTAAAAAAGATAATTATTACTACCTTGCAGGCAGTTTCAGGTGCAGGATACCCTGGAGTACCAAGTCTAGATATGATAGATAATGTTGTACCATTTATTGGTGGTGAAGAAGAAAAAACAGAAGAAGAACCATTAAAAATTCTTGGATCAATAGTAAATAATAAATTTGTTAATAATAAAGATTTAACTGTTTCTGCTACTTGTACTCGCGTACCTGTCACGAACAGTCACTTAGCTACAGTAAACATTTTATTCAAAGATAAAAAACCAACTAAAGAAGAAATAATTAAAATTTGGAGAAACTTTAAATCAGTCCCACAGGATTTAAAGTTGCCATTTGCGCCTATCAATCCAATAATTTATCGAGAGGAAGAAAATCGCCCACAGCCTGCAAAAGACCGCGATACAGACAAAGGTATGGCCGTCACAATAGGACGACTTCGTCCATGTAAAATATTTGATTATAAGTTCGTTGCCCTTTCCCACAACACCGTCCGTGGCGCCGCTGGTGGAGGAATTCTAAACGCTGAACTTCTAGTGAAAGAAGGTTATATTAAGTAAAAAAATAAAATCCCTCAATCGAGGGATTTTATTTTTACCATCCAAATTCTTTTCCTACGTCTTCAGGAGTTTCTCTTTTACGAGCGACTACTATGTGGCCATTTTCGGCAATTATTTTTATTGGAGATGAAAGCATACAATGATGTGATGCAAGAGCATCCTGATATGCCCCTGTGTCAAAGAATACGACATAGAATGGTTCATTTGCATTGTAGTCATAGTCTGGTAATGTTACCGATCCGTTTATCCCAGTATAGACGTCATCAGAATCACAACTAGATCCAGAAATCCAAACATCATTCAACTCACCATCTAGCTTATTATTCACAGGAGCGACGGACCATTTCTGATCAATGGCCCAAGTATCAATAAGATCATTCATAAGTGAACCGTCTATCACATACCACTTCTTAGCATCAACGCCTTTATGTAGTATTTTCTTAGTATCTATAACCTTGAAAATTGTAATCTGTGCCGGTGCAACCATATATCTACCCCATTCACAAATAAGGTTTGGATTTGGAACTCCCCTCTTTTCTGATTCCTTTTTAAGAAGTTGTAAGAGCTTTTCAAGTATTTTATCCGCTGGGTATTTCTTATTTCTTTCAAAAGGTATTGGCATCCCTCCGCCTATATCGAGAGTATCAAGAGTAGGATTATTTTCTTTCAATTTGAAATAAACATTTAATGCATATTTGGTTGTCTCTATCAAATCTGAAAGCTTTTCTATTTTACCAATTCGATAATGAAGAACTTTCAAATTCTTAAATGAAGACATTTTTAGAATCTCATTACGACTAAAACCAAATCTATCTATTTCTTTGTTCCAATTTGTGTTTGATTTTACGGGAATATCGAGTCTTATACCAACATCATATTTAGAATTTTGGAAAGTTTTCAATTCATTTGGTCCTTCAATTATCGGTACGACTTTCAGACCTCTATGCTGAAGTTCATCTATTAGATTTATGTATTTATCTGTTTTGGGACCATTACAAAGAATCCTCATCTTTTCATTAAATGATTCTTGTTCCAACATCTTCTTAACAATATATAATTCATTATATGAAGCAGTCTCTATATTTGCACCTTCTCCAACAACCGCTTGAACTACCTCCTTTGTCTGATTACTCTTCATCGGATAATGATAATAAAATTTGCCTTGATATTTATGCTTTTTTATAAGAGATTGAGCCAAGTCTAATAAATCTTCTACTCTTTCTTCAATAATGAATGGGAAAAGTATTTCAAGGGAAGTTCCAAACTTCTCTGCTAAGTATCGAATATTGTAAACATTATTTCCTTCTTTTGCGATTAAATCCCCTTCTTTATTGAAATCAAAATATTGAGTATTGAAATCATTTATTCCCAGCTTCCAAAGTTTTCTGGAAGTAATTGAACGTTTGGTCATTTCTTTTTATCAAGCATTCATGAGCTCTGCCTGTAATAAAATAATAATATTGACAATCATAGCAAAATTATGGGATTTGTAAAGAAATTACAATCCTTCTTCTTTGAGTTTCTCTATGACTTCTTTTGTTTTACGTGATAGCTTGGTCGGCATGTTTACTTGTATACGAATAATAATGTCTCCTCTACCACGATTAGATGGTACACCCTGACCTCTGACTCGGAGCATTTCACCATTATTTATACCTTCGGGAATTTTAACTTCTATATTTTTATTATCAAGAGTTTTTAAATTATAAGTCATTCCAAGTAAGGCATCAGTAAGCTTTATGTTTAAATCCATTATTAGATTCAAATCATCTCTCGTATAAAGAGTGTGTTTTTTAACGTTTAATTTGATATACAAATCACCATTCTCTCCACCTTTGATTGATTCACCCTTACCTCGAACACGAAGAGATTCGTCGTTATTTACTCCGGAAGGAATCTTCACGCTTATATCTTCATTTGTTTTAAGGACTCCAGCACCACGGCAATTGCTACATTTCTCAGATGGAATCTTTCCAGCCCCTCCACAGTTCTCACAAGTCTTTGTCGTAGCAAAGTTCCCAAGTATTGAACGTCTGACTTCACGAATCTGGCCTTGCCCATCACAGACAGCACAAGTATTCATCTTGGTCCCTACTTTAGCACCTGTACCATTACAAATATTACAGACTGACTGTTTATTCAAATTAATTTTCTTTTCTATTCCAAAAATAGATTCTTCAAAAGAAAGATCAATACTAGTTTGTAAGTCTCTTCCTTTTTTTGTTTTCTGTCGGGCGCGTCCACCTCCGAAGAAGTCTCCAAAGATGTCACCAAGGTCACCCATATCAAATTCCATTCCACCATTCGAAGCTCGAGTGAAATCAAATCCTCCAAAGCCACCAGTGCCCCCAAAACCTTGGCCACCGAAGCCCTGAGGCCCATCAGCATTACCAAATTGGTCGAAAGAAGCTCTCTTCTTATCATCTGAGAGTACTTGATACGCTTCATTTACTTCTTTGTACTTTGAATCATCACCCTTATTTTTATCTGGGTGGTGTTTATGGGCAAGCTTATGAAAAGCTTTTTTTAATTCATCTTTTGAAGCATTTTTTTCTACTCCTAATGTTTTGTAATAATCCTTGGACATAATTTATTTTTGTTCTGGATTTTCATTTACTTCTGTACTTCCTTTGTCAGCACCTGCGCTACTTTCAGTAGCTTCGGCATCTCTTATTTCTGGTTCTTGAGATTCTGGTGTAGGATTTGCACCTTCAGTGGGAGATTGCCCTGCCTTACTCATAGCTTCACCAATCTTAGACATTTCAGCGGAAAGTTCTTCTGTCGCTTTCTTTATAGCTTCCATATCACTACCATCTTTTGCAGTTCTTAATAGAGCCATTTTGGCCTCCACTTCCGTCTTGATAGCAGCATCTACTTTATCACCATATTCTTTGATAGATTTCTCTGCAGTGAAGATCATCATCTCAGCAGTGTTTTTTACATCTGCTAATTCTTTCTTTTTTGCGTCTTCATCGGCATGAGCTTCTGCTTCATCACGCATCTTTTTTATATCAGCTTCTGTAAGTCCAGAACTTGCCTCAATACGGATCGATTGAACTTTTCCTGAAGCTTTATCCATAGCTTTCACATTAAGAATTCCGTTTGCATCCACATCAAAAGTAACTTCCACTTGAGGAATACCTCTAGGAGATGGTGGAATACCATCTAAAATAAATCTACCGAGTGATTTGTTGTCACTTGCCATTGGACGTTCACCTTGAGTGATATGTATCTCTACACTTGTCTGATTGTCGGCAGCAGTTGAGAATATTTGTGACTTTGAGGATGGAATTGTTGTATTTCTTTCCACTAGCTTTGTAGCTACTCCACCCAAAGTTTCAATACCTAAAGATAATGGAATAACATCAAGAAGAAGAACATCGCGTACGTCACCTTGCAAAACTCCAGCTTGAACGGCAGCACCGAGTGCTACAACTTCATCTGGATTAATAGAACGATTTGGTTCTTTGCCAAATAAATTCTTCACAGCTTCGACGATCATAGGCATTCTAGTCTGACCTCCCACCAATATTATTTCGTTGATTTCATTCATTTTGAATGGGGAAGCTTCGAGTGCACGCTTTGTTATTTCAATAGAGCGAGTTACATATTCTTCTGCTAGAGATTCGAGGACAGCGCGTGACATTTTCAAAAGTAAATGTTTTGGACCCGAAGCATCGGAAGTTATGAATGGAATATTTATTTCTGAATCTGTTGTAGTTGAAAGTTCATGCTTTGTCTTCTCAGCAGCCTCTTTTAGACGTTGAAGAGCAAGCATATCTTTTGTAATATCAATACCAGACTCTTTCTTGTATTCATCAGCAATCCACTTCACAATCTTCTGATCTATATCTTCACCACCCATGTGTGAGTCTCCATCTGTAGACTTCACTTCTATAACATCATCTCCAACTTCAAGAACTGATACATCAAAAGTTCCTCCACCAAAGTCGTAAACAACAATCTTTTCATTTTTTTTATTATTAAATCCATAAGCGAGAGCGGCAGCTGTAGGCTCATTAATAATTCTCTTCACATCAAGCCCAGCGATAACACCGGCATCTTTCGTTGCTTTTCTTTGTGCGTCATTGAAATAAGCAGGGACAGTAATGACTGCTTCAGTAATCTTCTCACCAAGTTTTGCTTCTACGTCTGCTTTAATCTTACTTAGAATCATTGCAGAAATTTCTTCTGGACGAAGAAATTTATCAGCTAACTTTACTTCTACACCACCAGTACTTCCTTTTTGAATTTTGTAAGGAATTGTTTTCTCATCTTTCTGAATTTCTGGATCATCATACATGTGACCAACAAAACGTTTAATACCATAAACTGTATTCTCAGGATTCGTCACAGCTTGACGCTTCGCTAAAAGCCCCACCATTCTGTCGCCATTTTTTGTAACAGCAACAACTGACGGTGTTGTACGGGCACCCTCAATATTCTCTATAATTTTCGGCTGACCACCTTCAATTATAGCGACCGCACTATTTGTTGTACCCAAATCTATACCTATTATTTTTGACATATTTATTTTATATAATTAATTAATAATTTTGATAATTATCCTAGTATTATACACCCACATCTTACTTTTGACAAGTATTTAGCGACCGCTAAATACTTGTATAATATATGAAAAAATAGTATAATAGTCAAATGTTGAAAAAGCCTTCAATTCAAAGGACAATTCTAAAAACCCTTTCCAAAAAAGGTGTTTACTCTGTTGATTATATTAAAAAAGATGTTGAGGATGTCATTCTAAGCCCCTCTACAGCTAGTAATAAGACAAGCTATGCCATTGCCCGATCTATCAAGAATCTCCTCTCGGACGGCCTTGTAGAGGCATTTAATTCAGAACATAAGCAATATTTAAGACTCACAAAAGAAGGTAAACAAAAAATAAACAACATTGCTCTCGATTGCGAAGCAAGTCTTGTCTCCACAAAATGGGATGGTTATTGGCGAATAATACTTCTCGACATACCAGAGGAAAGAAAAAGTGAACGAGAAGCTCTCCGCTACTTACTTAAAAAAGCAGGATTCGCCTGCTTGAAAAATTCTGTATGGATATCCATGTACCCCTTCGAACATTTATTCACAAATATTAAAAAAGATTTAAACCTCTCCACTGAGCTCATAATCATTGTCACCGACAAAATAGACGAGGAAACAGAAAAAGAATTTTTTACACTTTGTGGAATTCAAAAATAGTCACCTTGGCTGGGCGAATCACTCTCTCACCTATTCTATATCCTATTTGGAGAACTTTCTCTACTGTGTGGTCTTTCTCTTCGTCGTCTGTCGCAACGACGCTTATAGACTGATGAATACTAGGATTAAATGGAACTTCTATTTCATAAATCTTTTCAATTCCTGATTTTTCTAATCCAGAGAGAAGCTGTTGATAAATAGAAGTGATGCCATCTTGCCAATCTTTATCTATTTTCTCCCAGTGTTCTTTATTTGAAAATGCCATCTCAAAACTATCCAGTGCAGGGAGTAACTTCTCTGTCATTTTCTCTTTTGTAAGTATAGATACATTTATACGAACCAGATCAAGCTCTTTCTGAAGATTAATATAGTCTGCTTTTGCTCTCTGCCAGCCAGTCAAATATTCCTCCTTTTCTTTACGACAAGTCTTCAAATCCTCTCTTAATTTCTTTACTATATCTTTTGTAGGCAACGCATCTCCATCTTCATTGCTGTCTACAAATTTCAAATCCTCAAAATCATCCAATTCTGCAGGATCATTCAAATCATTACTACTATTCTCAAATTCTTTATCTTTCTCTTCCTCTTTTATAATATCTTCATCATTCATCCCCTTAGTATACAAAAAACAGAGACTTTTTCAAAGTCTCTGTTTTTGATTTAAATTATCTATTTTTAGGAGTCCAAATATTCTCCCACCATTCTGAAACTTTACCTTCCAATATTTCTTTCCCTAACTTCTTAGCAGCCTCTGTCTTTAAACTTTTATATTGAATATTTACTTTATCGTTACCCTTACCGGAAAGCCATTCTTCTGCCTCTTTGTTACCCTGATGAGTATACTCTTTTAGTAAAAGTATCTGATCGAGCAAGTCTGCATCTTTGGCAATAATTGCCTCTTTGCTTTTTCTCTCTTCAAATTCTTGGTCTATTTCAAGTAAATCACTAAAGGGCAATTCACCAAGCTGGTCTTTTGATATTTCTTTTTCAAAAATCTTTACATATTTTTTATGAATATAATTATGATCTCCACTTCGAACTTCTTTCACATCATGAAGAAAACCCATCATCATCGTTTTATATGGATCTGCCTTTTCTAATTTAGCTAAGAACCAAGCAATCAACGACACCCGATATGAGTGAGTTGCAATATTATCCGACAAATCCTGAGATAAAAGTACTTGCTGATGTATTCTAGGAAGCTTCCTCATAGTCCCTACTTCAAACAAAAAATTTACGATTTGCTTATTTTTATCATCTTTTTTCATATTGAGATTATACAACTTTGGGTATAATAAGCAAAAAGCCCCCGTAAGGGGCTTTTTGCTTTGATATTAACGTTTACTCCATTGTGGAGACTTACGAGCTTTTTTGAGTCCGAATTTCTTTCTTTCAACTTTACGAGGATCGCGCTTAAGCATTTTAGCTTTCTTAAGTACGGAACGTAGTTCAGCATCAAAGAGAACAAGAGCACGTGAGATACCATGGCGAACTGCTTCGGCTTGAGCGTGTGATCCACCACCTTTTGTGGTGATGACAACTTCAAACTTCTCAGCTGGTGTTGCTGTCTCAAATGCACCTGTAACTATCTTCTTTAATTCAGGTGTTGGGAAGTATTCTGTAAAATCTTTACCATTTACTACGTAAGTAGTCTTGGCTGCTTTATATAAACGAACTACTGCAGTAGCTGTCTTTCTGCGACCTATTGCTCTAAAATATTCTTTTGTTGTTTTTTTGACTACCATATATTATTCAGTTATTGTTAAACGTTTCATCATTAATGGTCGAAGCTTGTTTGCGGGAAGCATTCCAAAAACTGCAAGTTCATAAAGGCCAATCCAACCTTTCTTCTCTATAATTTTTGCATTTGTTTTCACTTTAAATCCTCCTGGTTGTCCTGAATAAGTCTCATGTAGAGTCTCATTCATTCTTCTTTCAGTCATCTTCGTTTTTCCTGCATTCTTAATATAAACTCGAACGTCGGCAACTTGGTTCGCTGTGTATGAAGGATCTGTCTTACCAATAAGAGCCTTCGCAGCAGCACTTGCTACTCGTCCTAATACAATACCTGTCGCATCAATTGTGTGTACTTTTGTCATAAAATTATATAAATTCAATTATTGCCATCTTACTTGCATCTCCAAGTCTTCGAGGAAGCTTGGTTATACGTGTATATCCACCAGCACGACCCTTATACTTTGGAGCTATGGTATTGATTAATTTATTTGCTTCTGCTGTTAAATTATATAAACGTGAAATGACTAATCTTTTTGAAGCCAGTGTACCAACATTTGCTTTGGTGATCATCTTCTCTATTGCAGGGCGAAGTTCCTTTGCTTTCGCTTCTGTAGTTTCAATCTTGCCATGTGCTATAAGAGCCAACATAAGACCTTTCATTAAGGCATGTTTTTGATTCTTATCTCTTCCAAATTTTCTTACATTATTTCCGTGTCTCATATATGATTAGTTAATTAATATTATTTAAGTGTTATCTTATATTCTCCAAGAACTTTCTTTATTTCTTGAATACCTTTATCGCCGATACCATCGATTTCTAATAAGTCTTCTTTCTTCTTGCGAGCAATACCTCCAATAGTACGAATATTTGCATCTGTTAAAGCATTCAGTGTACGAGTTGAAAATGCTAGCGTATCAATACGAGTCTTTAGGATATCAGTAAATTCATTACCTTCACCCTTGTCCTCATTTGATTCATTTTTTGATTTATCAGTTTCCTCCTCTTCTTTAACTATTGATTTACTAAGAATAGTAAATCCAACAATAGATTGTAATTGTTCTACCATTATTACTATTGATTTCTCCAGAGCCTCCCTTGGAGTAAGAGTACCATCTGTTTCGATAGTCATACGTAAGCGATTGTGGTTTGTTTTGTCTCCGACACGCATGTTCTCAACTTCATAAGCAACACGACGGATAGGAGTGAAAATAGCATCGAGAGAAATTACTCCAACATTATTCTTCTCCTTTTGATGAACATCTTTAGGGACAAAACCGAGACCCTTCTCAACTGTCATTTCTATAGAAAAACTATCCTTTGTAGTAATCTCAGCAATATATAAATCTTTATTAAGAATTTCTACTTGACCACTAACTTTTATATCAGCAGCTGTGACTATCTTAGGTCCTTTTACTGAAAGTTTTACAACTTGAGGTTCGTCGGTAAGTAGACGAAAACGAATTTGTTTTAAGTGTAATAGTATTGTTATAACGTCTTCCTTTACTCCATCCATTACAGAAAATTCATGATCTACTCCGTCAATTTTAAGAGTAGTAATAGCAGCTCCAGAGAGAGATGAGAGGATGATACGACGAAGAGAGTTCCCTAGGGTGTGTCCGTACCCAGGGTAAAGTCCATCTATTTCATAGACACCTTTTGTGCCTACTTCAGAGATGATAGATAATTTGGATGGTAATATGATATTTAAATCAGACATATGATATTTGCGAGGAAACCCCGCAACAAAAATTATTTATTAAAATTAACCATACGCTAGTAATGTTAACGACTATAAAATTCAAGCACTGTGTTCAAATCAAGGAAACCTTCTATATTCTTTGGCTTGCCAACGATTGATCCAGTCAAAGTTTCAGCATTAAAAGTAAGCCAGTTTGGAGCTGTGTATTCTTTTGATTTCTTTACCATATCTGCAAATAATACACTCTTCTGACTACCTAGACGGACTGATATAACATCTCCCATTTTAACGCGTAGGGATGGAACTGTAGTTTTCTTACCATTTACTGTTATATGACCATGAGACGTCATCTGTCTAGATAAACGACGAGTATGGGCGAGTCCTAATCTGTAAGCAACATTATCAAGTCTTGTTTCAAGTAATTCAAAAAGGTATTCCGTAGCAACTGTTCCCTTGTGAGAAACTGCTTCCTTAACATAGTTAGAGAATTGCTTTTCACTTATGTTGTACATAAAACGAACTTTCTGCTTCTCTACGAACTGTAAAGCATACCCTGAAAGAACTTTTGGTCTCTTATTCTTGGAATTCTTTAAATGGCGAGCTTCAGAAGCAACGAATTTAGCTGTCTGGCATTTTTCAAATACTCCAGCGCCTAATCTTCTACCTATTTTGTATTTTTTTGCTATTTTCATAATTTTAAATATTTATACTCTACGTGGCTTCTTAGGTTTTGGTCCATTGTGTGGAACTGGTGTCACATCTCTAACTCCTGATATCTCAATATCATAAGCCATAAATGCTCTTATCGTAGGCTCGCGCCCCGAACCTACTCCTTTAACTTTGACATCAACTTCTTTTATTCCAAAAGCTTTAGCTTTTTCTCCAACGACAGCTCCAGCCTTAGAAGCAGCAAATGGCGTACCCTTCTTTGCACCTTTAAATCCTAGTGAACCAGCGGAAGTAGAAAAGATAGCATTGCCCTCCTTATCTGAAAGAACTACCTTTGTATTATTGAAAGTGGCTTCTACATGCAAAGTTCCAGCAACGATTTTCTTCTTGGGAACTTTGAGAGCTACCTTAGCTACGTCTTCTACAACAACAGCATCATCTGCTTTTACAGACTTTTCTTCTTTTTCTTTATTTATAATTTTTATTTTTCCCATATGATATTAATTATGTTTTAGATTCCTTACGGCGACCAGACGCCATTGTCTTTCTTACGTTACCTCTTATTGTTCTAGAATTTGTCTTTGTTCTCTGGCCGTTGACTGGTAAGCGTCGCATGTGTCTGACTCCTCGGTATGACTTAATATCTTTTAATCTTTTTATATTAGCCGAGATTTCACGTTTTAATGCTCCTTCGATGGACATTGTCTCTATGACTTTACGGATAGCGTTCTCATCATCAACAGTTAGTGCATCAGCTTTAATATTAGGATCAATATTAACTTCTTTCAAAATTTTACGTGCACGAGATATGCCTATGCCGTATAGAGCAGTAAGTCCGACGTCTAAATGTTTGTTATTAGGGATGTTTATACCAAGAATTCTCATATATAATTATTGTTTTTGTTTATGTTTAGGATTAGAGCAAATAACACGAAGATGACCTTCTCGTTTTACCATTTTGCATTTTGCACAGATTTTTTTGACTGATGATTTTATTTTCATATCATTTTGCTGTTTAAACTAAAGAAAAATAAAGGGTATATACCCTGTATTTGTAACTTTTGTATTACCAAATTATATTACACTATTTAAATAAAAATGCAAGAGGTGCTATCCTCTTTTAATAATTCTACCCTTACCACCATATGGATCAATGAGAACTTCAACTCTATCTCCGACTAGAACCTTAATCCTATGCATACGCATCTTCCCAGATAAATAACTGATGATGATTTTACCACCACCTATATCTACTCGAAAAAGTGTGTTTGGAAGGGCCTCTGTTACTATTCCTATCGCAGTATTGTTGTCGTCTTTTTGATTCATTTAATGTACTATCATCATAACAAAAATCATATAATCCGTCAAATCCCCACACCCTATTGTAGGACGACATTTATATTCTGAACTTTATCTGGCAATTTCTTAGACCAGAAAGGAATAATCGTTACAGAGGCTTTTGAAATACCGAGGTCATCTTTAAAAATTGAAAGAACTTCCTCTTTACTCTTACCTACGACTAAATCCTTCAATTTCCCTACTTCTGGTTTCCAATTCATCACTACATTACCAGTTAATTCAAAATCAAAACTTTCAGTTTCTTTATTTATAACTTGATCTTTGTTTGTAAAATTAAAAGAAAGAAGAGATAAATCAGGATCTACTATTTCAGATCTCTCCTCCTTGGTTATGTCAGGTAATAATTTACTAATAATCACACTAGAAAAATCACTTTCTTTTACTAAGAAAGCAGAAAGGTTGGCTTTGATTTCTAACTTTAGGTTGGGAGTTTTAGAAACTATTTTATCAGCAAAATCATAAGAATAATTCACAGCATCTGGATACAATATATAACCAGCTGGAACTGAAGCATTTAATTTACGTAGAAGCTCTCCTTTAAACAAAACACTATTAGAAAGAATATCCATCTTCTCTTGATCATCCATTATGTAAACCAAGCCAACCAAACCACCCGTCAAAGGAGTCTTCAGATGGCCATATATTTTTGTATATTTAGCTGTACCCTTAAAAGAATTTATAGAAAAAGATGTAGGACTACCATTATAAGTTTCTCCCGCCAGGAAAGCTGTTATACCCACATTTATCTGCCCTGGTATAATAACTTTTAATTTATCTTGTTTGTACCCCGGTATAGATACGGTTGTATCCGTCTTGTAAGTTTTCCCTTTTTCATCAGATATAAAAGATCCAGCAGGAATCTTCTCCACTTTACTACTATATCCATTATATAAAGTAATCTCACCTTTTGCTTTATCTGTCGCATTTAAGGTAGAGGTAAGAATAACATCTTTATAGACACTATCACCAACTATCATGACTTCAAATGGAACATTATTTTTCTTTGAAGCAGTAAACTTTTCATTGGCTATGTTAAAAGTTTTAGTTTTCGGAGTAATAGTAATATCTGCTCTCAAAAATACATTTGATAATAAATAGTAAGCCCCAACCAAAATGGAAATTATAAAAAAGAAAAGAATGGTTTTGTTGAAAGGTCGTTTACTGCCCGGCATTATGGGAGTCTGTGGTATTCGTTGTGTAGAAGAAGGCATTACCTTTTTCTTTTTTAAAAACTCATATTTAGAACTATCCTTAGGAGAAACCTCTGAAGCACTTTTCAAAATAACAGATTCTGCAACTGTTTTTAGGGGCTGTTTATTACTTAATTTAAAATCATCTAATTTCTTTTTAATCATACATTTCCATTTTTCTCATAACATTTATAGATTCAATCATTAAGAATGGGTCACAAGTACCACTCTTTACATTACACATATTTAAAAATTCTGGACCATCTAGGGTAACTAACGTAAACTTCTTATTTGGAACCATGGACTGGATGTACTCTTCATTATTTATAACTTTTACAAACCACTCTTTAATATCAGAATCTATTGTTAAAAACATCACATTGGGCAAAGTCAGCGTACGAGGAAGGGCATTTATACATTCTCTAAACGATCCTCCCCAAGACTTTTTAATAGATTCTAAAATTGGAATAAGTTTCTCCTTTTCTTTTTCAGACAAAGTTTCCTTATTAAAAAGAGAAAAGATTTCATGTGCATCACGTGGTTCAACTTTTAACTTATTACAAATATCTCGGAATAGTGTCTTTTTACCATAGGGGAAAGAAATCGAATCTTTCAATACACCACGAGAAATAATTCCAACATCTGTAACTTCACCACCAATATCAAGTAATAAATATGAATCCTGATTCATATATTTATCACGTACAGATATGTAAGAGGCTACAATAAAAGAGGAGAAGGAAATTGGTGTAGAATGGAATGACTTTGAAATTGTGTCTTTAATTTTATCTAAACATATCTTAGGAGTTAGAGATATTATCATATTGATCTCAATAGAGTTGGTCTTCTTACCTAATGGCTCGTCGACATGGTACCCATTTAGAGAGACTCCCACTATTGGATGCTCTATAACTTCAGGCTTGCTTTCTATATCCCCATATTTATTTTTATAAAGAGTATTTAGAGAAGAAAGTTCTTTAGTAAGCAATTCATCTACAACTTTTTTAGTGAAAGCAAAAGAATGCTCTTTGCTCATCTTTATTAATCTTGTCTCTGATATATACCAAGGAGATGCCAATACACAAATGATTTCATCGGGAGCACCCAATCTACTTTCAGATAAAGACTTGGAAGCAAAACCCAAAGAAAGAATCATATCTTTCAAAAATAAATTGAAATCTACTTCTTTCCTAGTGACTATATCTGTACGAGTGGACTTTATAATCGTCGGTAAAGATTTTTTATCAAATGGAATACTGACGAGAGCTCCACCTACACTCCCAGAACCAATGTCAAAAATAGCAACAAGCTTCTCTTTCTTTTTAGATGTAAATAAAAATCCCATAACATATATATTATACCTTGTACTTGATTTTTTTACAAAAGCTATAAAGATATATTTGTAAAAAATATTTATGGGGCTTTTTTGAAACGGCGATAGAAGAAATATTTCGCAATCTCCGCCATAAGTAGATATATAAGGACTAAACCAAAGATTGCAACTAATAGGATTGGTGGTAATGGAGCAAAAGATAGAAGTATCCCCAATGGTGTATAAGGAATAATCCAAGCTAAAGCAACGATACCAATAGCACTCAATGTGACCCACTTACCCGGCGTACTCTTAAATAATGGTATTCTCTTCGTCCTAATAATGAAGATCACGAGCACCTGCGTAGCAATGGACTCAATGAACCACCCAGTTTGGAATTGTGTATCTTTCATATGGAAAACTCCATAAAGTAAATAGAAAGTTAGAAAATCAAAAATAGAACTTACTAAACCAAAAACAATAATATATTTAGAAAACTCTTTCATGTTCCACTTGAGAGGAAGCTTCGTCGCCTCTTCGTCTGTCGTATCTGTAGGAATGGTCATTTGTGACATGTCATAAAGAAAATTATTCACAAGAATCTGAGATGAAAGCATCGGAAAGAACGGCAATATGGCTGATGCACCCATCATTGAAAACATATTTCCAAAGTTTGAAGAAAATCCCATCTTGATATATTTAAGAGTATTCTGAAAAGTTCTCCTACCTTCTATCACTCCATCTTTTAATACGTGAAGGTTTTTATTTAAAAGAATAATATCTGCCGTCTCTTTTGCTACATCTACGCCATTATTTACTGATATACCTACGTCAGCAGCTTTAAGAACTGGAGCGTCATTAATGCCATCACCCATATAGCCGACAGTGTGCCCTACCTTTTGTAAAAGCTTTACAATTCTTTCTTTTTGCTCAGGATTTACACGTGCAAAAATATTTGTAGAGTCTAGCTTACTTGTAAGCTCCTCGTCTGACATGGTGTCTAATATTGCACCAGTAAGAATACCTTTAATTTTTATATTTAGATCTCGACAAATACGCTCTGTTAGAATTTCACTATCCCCTGTAATAATTTTCACTTCTACAGACAAGGCTTCAAGTTCCTCTAAGGCGCTACTTGCACTCTTCTTTGGAGGATCCAAGAATGCCGCAAAGCCAACAAAGGTCATAGCAACTTCTTCTTGCTGTTTATATTGTACTTCTGCTGTCTGATTTATTTTCTTCATGGCTATAGCAAGCACACGGAAACCATCAGCACTTAATTTATCATATTCAACTTGGGCTCGTTTTTTAATTTCGTCACCAAAAACAACTAAATCATTCTCATTTTCAAAATTGGTGCATATAGAGAGAATACTTTCAGGAGCACCTTTGGTTACAATATATCTCTCCCCTCCATTGTCGAGTACAATCGAATCACGACGTCTCTTAAAATCAAAAGGAATCTCATCTACTTTTACATATGTGCTTGTATCCATTCTGCCGTGATTTTGTATGGCTTCATCAAGCGGGCTTTTTCGAGCTGTATGATACACACTACTTAGATAGGCAAAGAGTAGAGCATTTTTTGAATCAATACCGTCCAGATTTACGCATTTTACTAATTCAATTTTGTCTTCTGTCAGAGTTCCAGTCTTGTCTGTACAAAGAACATCCATACTTCCAAAATTTTGAACTGAAGCCAAGTTTTTCAAAATAACTTCTTTCTTGGCCATACGCAGTGATCCATGCGAGAGAGTCACTGTCATGATAACAGGAAGAAGCTCAGGTGTGAGTCCTACGGCAATAGCCGCCGCAAAAAGAAAAGAATCAAACACTCCTTTGCCATAAAAAGCATTTATCAAAAAAACAAAAATTACCATTCCTAAAGTTAAACGGACTATAAAAATACTAAAACTTTTAAGACCAATTTCAAAACTAGTTTGTAATTTAGTAGAAGCGAGCCTTTCAGCAATCTTTCCGAACTCAGCACGAGCTCCCGTCTCCACTATTTCTACTATTGCGTATCCTGTCACTACTGACGTACCCATAAACACAACTGTATCGTCAGATAATTTTAAAACAAAATCATTAGTTGATAACTTTTCATCAGCCACAAATTTCTCAACAGGAAAAGATTCTCCAGTAAGAGCAGATTGGTTCACAAAGAAATCATCTGCAGATAGGACAATAGAGTCTGCAGGTATAACATCACCCGCAGAAAGTTCCACTATATCTCCCTTTACTAAACGGTGCAGTGGGATCTCTTGTTTTAATCCATCTCTTAAAACAGTTGCCGTAGAAGCCACACTCTCAACTAATTTTTCTGCAACCTTTTCTGACTTATAACTGTTGAAGAAATCAAGTAAGGCAGAAGCTAAAATCATAACAATGAGAATCATTGCATTTACTCTCTGTCCAAAGAAAAAAGAGATGATAGAAGCCCCCATCAAAAGGAACAACAGTGGACTATTAAACTTTTTCAAAAGCATTATAAATGGGCGTAACTTTTTACGATGATAGATAGTGTTCTCACCAAATTCTCTAAGATATTTTTCTGCTTCAATTGAAGACAGACCTGTATTTATATCTGTATGTTTTTGGTTGGGCATGTTTTTTATATTCTATTATTAATTTTATTCCAAGATTGCTTTGATTCTACGAACACCTTGGGAACTTGCTTCTTCTTTTACTATTTTAAAATGACCTAAGACCCCAGTACTTTCTACATGAGGTCCTCCGCAGAATTCAGCACTGAAATCTCCAATCTTATAAACTTTTACAATATCTCCATATTTAGATAAATCGAAAGATACATTTTTTACAATTTTTAAAGCTTCTCCTTTTGGTAATTCTATCTAATATCTGCCTAAGAGCCGCAAGCAGCATATGAGTAGTAGTATGATACTTTGTTTCCATTTCGCCTGTACCAGCCAATCCTCCCTTAAACATTCCTGCACTTGATGTACGAGATAAATCCTGATGCTCTTTTAACTTTTTATCGAAATCCTCTCTATCTATTTTTATTCCCTTCTCTTTTGCAAGCTCAATTGTAAGTTCTATAGGGAAACCATAACTTTGGAATAAATCAAAAGGATTAATACCTTTTTCAAAAGCTTTTAACCCTTGCTCTAATGTTAAACGGAATTTTTCTTCTTCTTCTTTTATAATTCCATTATCATCCAAATTATAAACTCCTTCATAAATCTTTTTAATTTTTTCTATCATTTTAGATAATGGTTCACTAGAGAATCTTGAGGCTCTTCTAATAAGCCTCCTCAAAACATATCCTCTTCCAGTATTTCCTGGTATTACACCATCAGAAATCATAAAAAGAGAAGCTTTCACATGATCTATAATAATTCTTTCTTCTCTGGTTTGCTCACCTCCAAATAAATCTGTACCAAATACAGTTTTAACTCCTTGCTTTACCATCACGATTCTCTCAAGACCCATACCTGTATCTACGTTGTGTTTAGCAAGCTTGCCTACCACTTTTCCGAGAGCCTTCTCGTATTCCATAAAAACATTATTCCAAATTTCTATAACTCTACCTTCATCATCAGCCTTCACAAATTCATCGTGAGTCATATCACCTAATGGAACTTCATTCGTATCATAGAAAATTTCTGTATCAGGACCACAAGGACCATTATCCCCTGCACTCCACCAATTATTTTTTGCGGGCAAGAAATAAATTCGATTTTTAGAAACGTACTTACCCCAAATATCCGCTGCTTCATTATCTCTTGGAGCATTATCATCACCTTCGAAAACTGTTACATAAATCCTATTTATATCAAGATCAAGCCCTTCTTCTTTTGAAGTCAGAAATTCAAAGCTCCACTTTATAGCATCAGGCTTGAAATAATCTCCCAAAGACCAGTTTCCAAGCATTTCAAAAAATGTAAGGTGTCTATTATCGCCAACTTCATCTATGTCTCCAGTTCTTACGCATTTTTGAACATCTACAAGGCGAGTACCCATTGGATGCTTTTGTCCCAAGAGATAAGGTACAAGTGGCTGCATGCCTGCTGTATTGAAAAGAACCGAAGGATCATTCTCGGGTATTAAAGAAGCACTAGGTATTATTTTATGTCCACGGTTCTCAAAAAATTTGAGGAATTTCTTTCGTATTTCGTTTGAAGTCATACCTTCATATTATACTAAAAAGACTAAACAGAAAAGCCCTACCTCCTTTGGGAGGTAGGGCTTTTAATATACTAAAGCTCGCCAACGTGATCTTCTTTAAAATATTTACTTTTTTTAATCCTTTCTTCTATGTACCATAAAACTACGAAGATAAATAAAGTGAGAATCGTCGCAATAATTGCAATATTAAAAAGTCCTAAACCAGATGCCATACCAATACCAGCGGATACCCAAAGCCCTGTAGCTGTCGTAAGTCCTACCAATTTAGAATCTTTATTAAAAATAATTCCTGCACCCAAGAATCCTATACCTACTACGATCTGAGAAACTATCATTAATGGATTCATCCCAGAAAAACCTGCATAATACTTAACCATCTCATTTGAAATAACTACAAATAAAGCCGAACCCATAGAGACAAGTGCGTAAGTTCTCATCCTTGCAGTCTTGTGAGCCCAAACACGCTCAGTTCCTATAATCATACCTAACATTAAGGCGACAAAAAGAC
>JAPLXT010000080.1 GCA_026395935.1 Candidatus Nomurabacteria bacterium
AACTCCAATCTCCGCGATGTAAACTTGTGAAAGCGTCCTGTAGTAAACATCATTCTTATCAAGAGATATAGCATTAACAATCATTCCTTCAGAACGAGCCAAGGACTCCATAGTATTGTTAGTATTTAATCCTTTAGAGAAATAAATAACAGAAGTAAACTTTTCTACATATAGATATGTAACAGAAAGTGTAGCAATCATTAAGACCATCAAGACAAGAATCGCAAAGAAGCTATTCCTAGGATCATTAAGGAAAGAGAAATGCTTAACAGGAATCACTTGTCTGTAAACTAATATTCCGATTAAGACACCACTCGAAGAAAAGGCCAGCATTAACATCAAAATATTTGGTGTATATATAATGAAAGTAACCCATGAATACATTGATATCATGAATGTAGTCATTATGAAGTAGTTTGAAAGAGGATCCTTAAGAGCAATACGTAAAGATTGAATTCCTCTAATGAAGAAAACTGCAAAGAATAAGATCCAAGCTAAAAATCCCAAGATTCCAGTAGTAACAACAAATGTAGACAAAGTACTATATCCATTATTAAAATCAGAATTCCAGAAAATTGTCTGAGCTATATCTTTAGGTTGCCAAAGTGACCAGTCCATTACGAAAGTATTTGGCCCTGTACCAAAAGCTGGATTGTGCTTAATAGCTTTCCATGCCACTTCCGCTGTAGTAACAACAGAAGGACGAACTTCTGTATTTGAAAGATTTACATATCTAAAGATTAAACCACCGAGAGAATTACTCCCAATCAAGAATGAAAAACAAATAAGGACCACAAAAAGAGAAGTGAGGGGAAATCTTTTACCTTCTCCTCCATGAACAATCTTAATACCTGCATGCTGGATAGAAACACTATAGACAAAGATAATAATAGAAAAAGCTCCAACCAAAATCCAAACCATTGGAATATTTATTATAAGGATGAAGAAAAGACCAGTTACCAATAAGAAATATTGAAGAATCAAGAATAATTTATTTGATTTCAAAAATTCTATACTAAATAAGTATACTAGGACTACAAGACCGAAAAGTAGGGCGAAATTATTCCAACTGCCGACAAGATTACCAGATGATACACCTTGTAGAAGCCCAGGAAGGAAACGATCAAAGCCAACAAATATATTGACTAACTCAAATAGGGATAGTATAAGAGCTCCAATGAAAAATGCTCCAAAGAAGTACCATAGACGCTTCTCTGTTTGGAAATACATTGATGACAAAAAGAATAGAACAAACAATATAAGCATTGATCCAAAAGTTCCCATTTCAAAACCACTACCGAAGAGTGAGATGTAAAGAGATGATGAGAAGAAAGATGCAATTAAAAATACTAATGGAACTATTCCAGCAAAAAGAATTAATCTATCGCGAGGTATAGTAAACTTACCTTCACCGAGTCGAGCGATTAACCAAAAGAAAACCGACAAGGTTGTACCTACAGATAGAAGGAAGCCTTTACTTGCCTCTAGAGTTACAGGAACATAAGGTATGAAGAAAAACAAAGACAGGAAAATGGTGGATAATAATGTGATGAACGACAACCTATTAAAAAATTCTATTCTTTTTGATTCCATATTTTTCTTTGGCTCGCCATAGTTTGAAACGTCGGCGGCTGATAAATAATTATGATTACTAATAAATGACAATAATGGATATATT
>JAPLXT010000054.1 GCA_026395935.1 Candidatus Nomurabacteria bacterium
AGCTATTAAATAAATATGAAAATGATTTGGCATTAAAACCCAAGCTCCAATAGATACAAGTATATTCTCTCTATCAAAATCAAAAGGGTTCATTTTGATACTTCTACTAAATTTGAACTTTTTTGTTGTATTACAAACAAAAAGACATTTTATAAAATGTTTATAATCATTATCATCTAAGAATATTTTTTGTTTACTATTACCTCTACTATAAAGATGATAATATTCACCTTCCACAAGAGCTACTTTTCTATTACTCATACTTTTTATTATATCAAACCAATATCATATGTACCAGTCCGACTGGTACATGATACATCTTATTTTATATTATTCTTCATTTCTTCAACATACAAATCTACTATATGTTTGATTAAAATCTTTGTATTATTAGCAATTTTAACAAGATTGTCTTCGTTTAAAGAAGATTCATTATATCCATCAATATTAAGCGATACATAATCTAAAAATGTCTCCAAATATTTAGGATTCCAAAGTCTCATTACTATGAGTTCATTTGAATCTTCAAGAGCCCTTGAGGCTATCCTGCTTGCATCGTTTTGTATACTATTATAATCTGGGACATTCCCCCATGTAGACAACCCTTTATTTTCATTACTATTTCTTATTTTATAACATAAATTAAATAGAATAGAAAAAGTTGAATCATTTTTACCATTTACTGAATCAGCATACCAAGATGACTGATCTAAATTTTTATCTGATAATTCTTTGTATACAAGATATTCTTGATATGCATGACAAGTCTCATGAAGGAATCTATACTGATCAGTTTCATCACCAAACTTAGGAAATAAATTTTCTCCATTTATATCTTTACCTAACCTAAAAATATAATACAGGTAAGCCTCTTGTGACATCTCTGTATCAGCGATAGAAATCTTTCTAGTATCTTTGCTGTACATGAAACCCCAACTATTTTTTAATATTCCTACTTCTTTAATAAAATCACTTTTTACTAAAAAATCACCCAGTTCTTTAGGAGTATCTTTATCCTCATTAGTTCGAGAAATTCGTTCTGGTAATGTCAAAAAAGAATCAATATATTGAAAAATTTCTTTTTTATTATTTTTTGTTTCTAAAAAATTTTCTTTCATTTTTTAAATAATGTTATTATTTATATTTCAACATTAATTGATGTACCAGCCGGACTGGTACATGGTTCTGCTATTTATCTTTACCATGGCATTGTTTGTACTTCTTGCCAGAACCACAAGGACACGGATCGTTACGGCCGATCTTTGGAGTCTCTCTTTTGTCTGGAATATTGCCTTCATCGCTAGTACTTAGGATAAGTGAAGGTCTCTCCTCTATCTCCTGCCTACTTGATTCCTCTGCGGGAACATTCATGGTTGAGATAAGGGAAGCAACTTGATCTTTGAAAACCACCTCCATCTCTCGGAAGAGCCTTAATCCTTCTTTCTTGTATTCAATGAGTGGCTCCCTCTGGCCATAAGCACGTAAGTTGACCGATGAACGAGTGTACTCCATTGTCTCTAGATGTTCAACCCACAGAGAGTCTGTAATATAGAGAACGATACGTCTAACGGTCTCAAAGAATGTTGCATCCCCTATTGTTTTGCGCTTCTCTTCTATAATACCTGCCAACTTAGGATGATCCACCACAAGCTCGTCTAGGAAAATCTGTATCTTTTCGAAGTCTCCTGAGAGCATTGCACGCCTTCGTCCATAAATGACGTTACGCTGATGATTCATCACATTATCGTATTCCAGTGTATGCTTACGAGAATCGAAATGGAAACCCTCTATTTTGGCTTGAGCGCCTTCTATGGAATTGGAAATAATACGATTCTCAATTGGCTGATCCTCTGGAATACCTAGCTTGCCCATCATATTCTTCAGACGATCAGATCCGAAAATACGCATAAGATCATCTTCCAAAGAAACATAAAACATCGTTTCTCCTGGATCACCCTGACGTCCGGAACGTCCTCTTAACTGATTGTCTATTCTTCTGGCTTCGTGACGCTCTGTACCAATAACGAATAGACCACCCAAAGATTTCACTTCTTCATATGACTCTGTACTGAAAGGCACACCCCCAAGCTTGATATCAACTCCACGTCCAGCCATGTTCGTAGCAACAGTTACAGCACCAAGTAGTCCAGCGTTCGCGATTATTTCTCCTTCACGTTCATGATTCTTTGCATTCAATATTGTATGAGGAACTCCGGCTTGAGTGAGATAAGCTGAGAGAAGTTCATTCTTCTCGATGGAAACTGTACCTATCAATACAGGCTGACCCTTAGTATGTAATTCTTTCACTTTGGCAGAGACAGCCAATAACTTACTCTTCTCTGTTTGGTAAATTAAATCATTGTGATCTATTCTATTGATAGGCTTGTGAGTAGGGACAACGATAACATTCAAACCATAAACTTTGAAGAACTCTTCCTTGGAAGTTTCAGCTGTTCCTGTCATTCCTGAAAGCTTTTTATAAAATCTAAAATAATTTTGGAAAGTAATAGAAGCGACTGCACGGGTCTCCTTCTCTATCTTTACGCCTTCTTTGGCTTCGATAGCTTGATGAAGTCCTTCACTCCAACGGCGTCCTGGCTGCATACGTCCAGTGAAAGCATCGACGATTATGACTTCCCCATCCTTCACGACGTAGTCTTTATTATTCTCGTATAATGCGCGAGCCTTTACTGCAGTCTCTAGGTGATGCACATACTTAATGCCTTTTTCTGTATAAATATCTTTAATACCAAGTAAATCTTCAGCCCTTGTTATCCCTATATCTGTAAGGGAAATAGCGCGAAGCTTCTCGTCTACTTCATAGTCTTCACCAAGCTTTAGGCTCTTGGCAATGTCGGCAAATGTATAGTACAAATCCTCGGAATCCTCAGCCGCGGATGAAATGATAAGTGGTGTACGAGACTCATCAATAAGGATAGAGTCCACCTCGTCTACAACAGCAAAGTGATGACCTCTCTGAACTATGTCGCCAATGTTGTTCGCTAAGTTGTCACGTAAGAAGTCGAAACCAAACTCATTGTTCGTCCCATATGTGATATCAGCCGCATAAGCTTCAGCACGAGAGCATGGACGAAGAAATTCATATTGAACTTTAAAAGCAGCAATATCTATTCCGATACCATTATTTACCTCGGGAGACTTTTCTTGATCTTGGTGAGCTACATCGTAGATGTAAGATTTGTTCTCTGAATTCACAACAGCTACACTAACTCCAAGCATTGCAAAAACTGGACCCATCCAAACCGCATCACGACGAGAAAGATAATCGTTCACAGTAATGATATGCACTCCTTCACTCATAAGAGAATTCAAATATGCAGGCAAAGTAGCAACGAGAGTTTTACCTTCACCTGTGCGCATCTCTGCTATGTTGCCATTGTGAAGTGCGATACCTCCGATCAACTGAACGTCGTAGTGTCTCTCATTTCTTGCACGAGAAGAAGCTTCTCTCACAACCGCAAAAGCCTCTGGTAATATATCGTCCAGAGTGGATCCTGCTTTGATTTTATCCTTTAATTCCTGTGTTTTAGAGATAAAGTCAGAATCAGTCAAGCCTTTCATGGTAGGTTCTAAATCATTGATTTTCTTGACAATTGGCCCCCATTTGTTTATTTGTTTATTGTTCTCGTTTCCGAATATGTTTTCTAATATACCCATAGTGTAAGCATTTTAGCACAAAAAGAAAATCCCCGATAGAGAGGGGATTTTCTTTTTAAGTTAAAAGAATTACTTCTTTTTCTTTCCTTTTCCTTTTACTACTTTTTTTGCTGCTTTCTTAGCCTTCTTTTTTGCTGCCATATATTTAAAAAATTAATTATTTTTAAAAAGATGTGTGATCTCACGACCTTACAAAAATTTTAAGAAAAAATATTTGTAAAAAAATTTATCACACTCACTCCTATATTATCTAACATATATGAAATTAATGCAATACTTTTTCACTAAAAAACTGTGGATAACTTTTTTTGTTGTTTTTTGGGAAAAAATAAATTTTTATAAAAAAAATTCAAAAAAATATTTATCGTAGCTTTCCATAGTCCTTGAGAAGGAGCTTGGGAGCGCGACGGCGCGAGCACGAGGAATTTTCTAGCAAGAAAATATCCGTGTCCTTCGAGAGGAGCTATGGAAAGCGGAGATAAATGCTCCAATTTTTACAAATGAAAAACACCGTGCTTTGGACAAGGTGTTTTTCATATATTTGGTTTGTATCTATAAGCCGGGTTCTGTACCCTATTGCTAGGGTGATAAATATTTATCTAGGGTATACATTACTGTATACCTCAAGCGATTCTTTCTGGCCGAAGCCAGAACACGATCTTGCACATATGTAAGGATTTAGCCGTTTCACCCCTATTGTTACCAACAGGATTCATCCTTATTTACATAAGGATGTCCGACCCTTTCGGGTAAGGACGTCTCTGCTCGCACCTCTGGCGTTACTGCCGATGGGTATTACCCACTACACTTGTCTAATTAAATAGACTATGTGCCCGGACTTTCCTCATCTCCCGTAGGGAGACGCATTTATCCGATACAAACCGAATTCATTGTATCAGATATATTAGGGCTTGACAATACTACTTTATTTTGCTATACTATACCTAGTGAGATTAATTTCCAACGTTTAACAAAGAATTATTTTTGTTCAAACAATTGCATAGCAAAACCCCTTCGGGCAACCGAAGGGGTTTTGTATTTTTATGCAAAATGTTATTATATACATGTAGCCGTTGTGTGTCTAAGTCAGCGGCTGCACTCACATATGCAATTGAGTTGGAGTTTAGCACCCGCTGACTTAAGCACATAACTAAAAATCTCTCAATTTTAAATTGAGAGATTTTTAGTTTAAATTTTATACCTAAGAACAAGTTATCGATTTCTCTGTATTTTTTAATGGACCAGAATAACCAGTTGAATCAACACAATATTTTTCACCATTTGAAATTTCTACCCAAGCACTCCAACCATTCTTATCATTTTCATTGCATCTATAATTAGAATTATTTGGTAAAGTTGAGGTTAATTTATATGCACTAAATTCACCTTTAGAAGTACAATAGCCTTTATATGTATATTTATTTGCATCATAATATAATTCTGCTTGTGCTCTCATACTAGCCATAATATTTTTCTTAGAATAATCTTCTTGAGATAATTTTGATTCAACAACAGAAGGAGTATCTCCGGAAGTAACATTTACGTCTGTACCTCCTGATACTCCTCCAAATAGTTCCTTCGTCAATTCTTCTATTGTAACAACCTTACTAGGAATCTCAACTGTTACGGGCTTATTCCAATCTTTATAGAGTAAAGTTGCCAATATTTTTACGTTTCCATCTCCAGGTTTTTCTGGATTGATGATTGTAGAGTTAATTATCATTTTGTGTGAAAGTTTATCAAAAATTCCAACCCAAAATTCTCCACTAAAACTACTTATAGCATCTAATGATTTACTATAGTCTGTTGGCTCTAATTTTACTAATGCATCATTACCCTTGTCTAGACTTTTCATATAATCTGTCAGTTCTGTAAGGAATGAGACAATTCCAATTTTATCAATATCAAAACTGATATGATAAGAAAGTGCCCCATCAACCATTTCAGGTAAATGCTTTTTGGTTATTTTGATGATACTAGCCTTTTTAACAATATCAGTTATATGTTGCTTCTGCTCATCGGTAAGATTATTCAAAAAACTAGAATCAACAGGTGACACAGATAATAAAGGATTAGTAGTATCCAACTTTCCTTCTTTATCTGTCATAGGAATTAATACCCATCTATTCTCAAAAGGTTTCAAAGAAAAGAATCCTAAATCTGGTCCTTTTGTAAGATTTAAATAAAGAGCTCCATCTATAGCACGGACTGCAATACCAGCGTCAATCTTCCCCATTTTAAATATATAAGAACTATCAAATTTTAATTTGGTTGTGTCTGTCATATCAAAAGCACCCGTCATATTAAAATCTGCAGTTTTTGCGTCATCAGTTCCTAAACTTATACTACCCTCAGGTACTTTCATGAGAGAGGCGTCTACATTCAAACTAAAATCAAATTTAACAGTTTTATTGTTTTTTGAAGAATCAGTCATCTGAGAAAATAGTTTCGATGTTGTCAAAAAATAACCTGAAGCATAGGCTAAAGCTCCCCCTATTACTAATACCAACAATGCAAGTATAACTATAAAATATTTAAGAAATTTTTTCCCTGATTTTGGTTGTATTGGCAAAGAAGAGTTCATAGTTTGGATTGGCTGGATGGGCTGAATTGGTTGTGTAAATTGTGTTGGTATAACAGGCTCTTCATGAGGAACAGAAACTTGACCCATAATAGTAAAAACTTCAATAATATCTAAATCGCTCCATCCTTGCATTTTTAATTTACCTGAGATAACTTCTCTAGTAGCTCCTTTAGCAACTTCACTTTTTACATATTGTATAAGTTCTGGTGTTGTCATAAAAAATTAATTATAATAATAAAAGACACCATAATATTATAACATTAAAACAAACAAAAAACCTCGATTAACGAGGTTTTTTGATTTATATATTTTGTATCAATCAAGCAATCCATTTAATAGTAACAGAAATATTCTTTATTTTGTTCCGTTCTAGGGGTCTTTCCCTCCTTGTCAGATTTCTTTTAGGACTTAAAATCAATGTCCATTATGTGCTCAATTGAGGCACATAATATCGACTCAATAAGATCGGTCTACTTAATAAATTAAGATATATGATCGATTTCAAATTGAATTATTCCACGAACAGCTTCCGCTACCCGTGCCTTGTTACGACTTATTCCCTGTCACCGAGCTTACTGTAGGCCCTCCTTCTGGAGAGATTTCGAGTATTCCCGGCTCCCTTGAATTGACGGGCGGTGAGTACAAGACTTGAGAACGTATTCACCGCGGTATATCTGACCCGCGATTACTAGTAATTCCAACTTCATGGGGTCGAGTTGCAGCCCCCAATCCGAACTGGCGCAATTTTTCTTAGGATTCGCTCAGGGTTACCCCGTCGCTGCCCGTTGTAATTGCGATTGTATTATGTGTGTAGCCCAAGGTATCAAGGGACATGCTGACCTGGCGTCATCCTCTCCTTCCTCCCCGACCTAAAATTTCGAAATAAAATAATTTCAAAAACTTAGGTCGGGGCAGTCTCGTGTGACACTTATAACACACGACGAGGGTTGCGTTCGTTACCCCACTTAAGGGAACAATTCAAACCACGAACTGACGACGGCCATGCA
>JAPLXT010000099.1 GCA_026395935.1 Candidatus Nomurabacteria bacterium
CCATCACTACTCTTCCATTCAGACATAACATAATATTGACCAGGGTTAATTAGTCCAGTTGCAAGACTTGTAGTAGAAGTATCAATTCCATTAATAGGATTAACAGACCCTACAGTACTTGATAGGAAAAATTTAGATCCAAGATTATTGATAGATGGGTTTTCTACTAAATATATACTGTGAGTACCAATTTTAGAAGATACTAGCTTTATTTGTTTTGTAAATGAATTGCCATCTCCTAAATAATAAACTTCCCCTCCATTAGGAGTTAGAACTGTAATTGAAGAAATAATAGGAGTTGGAATAACTACAGGAGCTATAGGGCATCTCTGTCCTGTTGAATAGCTAAATATTTCTCCTGATTGGCAGTCTGTATTAGTTCCAGAAGTAGATCCAGGAGTAGTCCCAGAAGAAGTACCACCGAGATAACTATTATATCTAGAAGAGTAAACCGCAGCTCCTATTTGAGTTTTCAGTTTTTCAACTTCCTTTTGAAGATTTTGTATTTTTAATAACGCATCACTTAATACAGATGCATGAACTTGTGGAGCACTAAAAACAATAAATCCAAAGACAAACAACAGAGCTATTAACTTTTTCATAAGATTTTATATAATTAAACCCTTATTTTTAATACTTATATTATAACTTTAATTATTGATATAAACAAGCAAAAGCCCCCCAAGCAATGCTTGGGGGGCTTTTTTATTTGCCTATTTTGCGATATAAGGTAGTAACCCCATAAATCTTGAACGCTTGATGGCTATTGCAAGCTTCCTTTGATTCTTAGAAGTCACATCTGTACGTCGGCGTGATTGCATACGAGCACTTGGTGTGAGGAAGCGGCGTAATAGCTCTACGTCTTTGTAGTCTATATGCTTAATATTGTTTGATGAAAAGTAATCTTGTTTCATAAATTTAATTAGTAAATTAGTAATTTGGCTCCCCTCCTTTTCAAGGAGGGGGTTGGGGGTGGTAGTTAATTAATCACCACCTCCCCCTTCGGGTACTCCTCCTCAATAAGGAGGAGAGGAGTCTAGAACGGAATGTCTTCTGAATTTATTTGCTCATCTGGATACTCTATTGTATCTATCTCTTCCTCTTTCTTTGGTGCTACCCCGCCTTGACTATGCGAGGCAGGTGCCTGGCTAGGTGTAGATGAAGAATTTCCGCCTCCACTACTCTTTGCCCCGAACTGCACTGTATCGGCGATAACTTCAGTACGATACTTCTTAGTGTTCGTTGCAGCATCATCCCAACTACGAGTCTCCATTCGGCCTTCGACGAGTATCTGGCTTCCTTTTTTCATATAAGTGGCGACGTTCTCTGCCGTCTTGCCCCATACTACGATATTGTGATAATCAGTCTTCTCTTGCCTTACTCCGTTTGAATCTTTGTAAGTACGATTCGTAGCGATACTGAAAGTACAAACCTTATTTCCAGAAGCGATAGCTTTTAATTCTGGATCACGAGTTAAATTCCCAATGAGAATTGCTTTGTTTAAATACATAAATATAATAAATAGTTAAAGTTATTAATATTTCTATTCTACCACAAGTGCCTCAATTTCTTTATCTATAGTCTCTTCGTTGATAGGTAGAGACTCTTCTACTCTAGGAGTAGAACGGCGCTTGAAGCCATCCTTGTTCCCATAAGCTCTCTTTGTAGACATAGTGTTGCCACGAACTGTCTTGATCATAAGATAGCGAACGAGCTTTTCATTCTTGTCTAATGCATCTTTTATAATCTTCCCATTTATTGTACTGCATTCAAACTTGACCCAACCAAAATAACCATAAGAAAACTTTTGCTTCTTATTGGCGATAGAACGAGTCATCTCGTATGCTAATTCTAGCATCTTAGGATATTCATCAGAGATAAAGGTTGCCCCCATGTCCGACAATGAATCCTTCAAATTTGTAACTTCTCCTCCAAGATTTTCATCTGGGATACTTGGAACCATAATATAACCAACCTCATATATAGAAGATTTAGCGTCTGCCTCTTCGACATCCACTACTTCTACAACTTCTTTTGCTTTTGCCATTTGCTTTTAATTATTACTTTTAATACCACTCCATTATGGACCTGTGTGTACCGACTTCAGGGTCGGGACAAATGAAATGTAGAGTCATACTAACAGAAAAATAGAGAAAAGTCCAATTAATATCTAAACCCCGTCTTTGGCTTTATTTCTCCGCTCAATTCTCCTGCTTTGAATTTTTTCCATGACCTCTCTAGGTGGAAGGACTTCGTACGGCTATCAGCATACCTACCGATAAGGTCATCAATCAAGCTCACATCGAGCTTCGCTCCATACACTCCTTTCATTTGTTCTAAATAAATTATCATTTTATTACACCCCGCCATAGCTTTCTCTAGCAACATCACTCCCCCTTCGAAGCTCGCAAACCGCATACTGTGCGATTCTCCAATAAATAAAGGAATTGACATGGCACAATTCACCATATTCTCTCTGAAAGAATAATTGAGTTTTTCTAATTCTGGCACCAAGTCCTTCACAACTAGAACAGAGCATTCTAATGTTTTTTGATATATATCTAAATCGCGGAACGACCTAACTGGTTTTTTGACTGTGAATGGTTTTTTGTAATTTTGATAAATCATATATTTCCTATGTGTAAATTATACTACCGAAACCATACTATATTATTTTAAAAAATGAATACTTTCAATAATCTGACTAACAATTTTTTTATATTCATCAATAAATTTAATATCTTCTTTTGTAAAATCAGAATTGAATTTCTCTGGTACTTCATAATAATCTATCCTATAAATATCAGTGCCATGGGGGAAATATAATTCCATCGGTTGAAAATAACCTTTTAGGTTTGAATCTGAGATGTAATCATAGAATTTGTATCCATTTTCATTATCAATTTTTATTTTTATTAGTTCTTGATTTGAACTATTAGTATCATTTTTTTTAATCCATTGTTCTAATGGTAATCCCTCAAGATTTTTATCTTTAAAATAAGAAATCGTAAAATTTAAATTATATAAATAATGATTTGAATTATCTTTTAAAATTGGTGACGCTAAAAAGGAATAATCACTTTTTATGATTTCCCAATATTGAGGAAACTGAATTATTAAATTAAAATCTTTATAAATTTTAAAATTAAATAAAGGTATTATATTATTTTTCGATTCATTTAGTAGAATTTCATCCTGTGTATTTTTTTTGATATCTTTTACACTTTTAAAATAAAAAATGGTAAATAAGGTAAGTACTAATAATATAACTATCCCAATAATAAATTTTTTATTCATGTTATTTAATGATATTAATTATCTTTGTAAAAATAGACCCGTCATCTGGTTTGATTTGTATTGTAAAACTTCCTATACCAATATCAGATGTTTTTAAGTTATATTTATATATTCCACTGTTACCTTCTTCTTTAAAATCATCTGCCAAAACTGCTTCAGCTTTATTATTCAAAATAATAATTTTACCCTTAATATGGTGAACTAAATTATCATCTACATCAAGTAAACCCCACTTTATAGGAATAGTTCTATTAGAATTAAATTCGCTGTCTTTTTTAAAGGGTGAATCAAAATCCTCAAATTTATATCGTACATTTATCGTTTTTAATATAGTAGCAGAATTACCTGCTTCATCTGTAGCTTCTATTCTAAGAGGATGTATCCCCACA
>JAPLXT010000127.1 GCA_026395935.1 Candidatus Nomurabacteria bacterium
CGGTTAGGACGTATCCTTCTCAAGGATAAAATCAGAGTCCGATTCTCTGTAAGGTCACAAATAAAAAAGCCTCTCAGTTCCCCGAGAGCGCTTTGATAATTTATGCCAATTAAGGCAATGCTTTAATAGAAACCTATTCTGATTCTATTATTATTTTTCTAATTTCATTATCTGGAATTCCCTTAGAAGCTAAATACTCTTCAGCACTTAGTTGTTCTTCTTGTATTCCTGACTCTAATCTTGTTGAAGGATCTACTGCTACCATATAAAGATAGCCATTAATTCTTTTGGTTTCCATAATTAATTGATTAAAAAAAATTAAAAATTTATTTATATTTATATTTGAAAGAACTAAATTAAAAACCAGCTTTCGTTTGAAAGCTGGTTTTTAATAAAAAATTAGTTTAGAGAATTTATTAACAAAAATCAACCTTCAAATTGAAAGTATAGAAATAGAAACTTCCCCAGAAGCTCTTATTTAAATTTTGATTTTTGATAATACCTACCATATTCATATATTTACATTTTTAGCCAATAAAGTCAAACAATCTATCGATTCTTCCACTCACGCTCCTGTCTACACAAAAGCTTATTCTTAAGCTCTGGATGAGCCATTATGGCCTCTACAGCGCGCTCTAATCGTACTCCTTGGGAACCTTTCACCAAGACCAAATCCCCTTTCTCTACCACTCCTACCAAGAATTTAGCCGCTGTTTTAGATGAATCAAAACTATACAAATTTTTAATATTAAATCCACTCTCAAGTGCACCATCAGCAATAAATTTTGCTCTTGGTCCAACGAGGATTAACATGTCTGCAATATGAGCTACCTTCTCGCCAAGTATATGGTGTTCTTCTTCTGTAAACTTTCCCAATTCTAGCATGTCCCCTAGTACGGCAATTTTTCTTTTACTTTTCATTTCTTTCAAAACCTCTATGGCCGCCATAGCCGCTACGGGTGAAGAATTGTAAGTATCATCTATAATAGTAGAATTATTTACACCTTCGATTAAAGAAAGTCTTCCAGGAGGAGTATTATATTCACTTATATAACCAATAGACAACAGTAAATCACAATCAAGCTCCATCGCGCAAGCAAGTGCTGCTAAAACTGAATCAATATAATGCATTCCTATTATATTAGGTAGTATTATTGGGAAAGTATGTCCATCGTGCTCAAGCTTGAAGCTTATACCATGAGTAATTTCATCTCCTTTTGTGTCTGTTGTATTTATATAGGAAACGTAAGTTGCTTTATAAGTCGCATTATTATTTGTACCATAAGACACAGTACGACGATTCGCTTTAGTATGAATCGCATAAACTTTCTCGTCGTCGTGATTTAGAATAAGTAACCCATCTTTTTTTAATGCAAAAGCTAAAGCACTTTTCTCCTCAACAATTTTATCTACACTGTCAAAGAATTCTACATGTACAGGTTTATCTGGGAAGCGAGTAATGACGACAATATCAGGCGCAAGCCACGGAGCAACATTCTTCTTTATATCTCCTGGTTTCCCTACACCAACTTCTAGAATCAAATATTCTGGATAAGATTTTTTAAATATAATCAACGAAAAGCCAAATATTATATTCTCAATCCATATGGCAGGATTACTCCAACCATTGGGCACTCCCAAAATAGTAAGAGGCAAACCTATCTCACTATTAAAACTCTTCTCACTTTTTCTGACTGTCTTAAATTTAGAGAGCACAGTAAAGATCGCGTCCTTCGTAGAAGTCTTCCCTACTGAGCCTGTAATAGCAATAATCTTCGGTTTATACTTTTTAAGAACAATTCTAGCTTGCCAAGTGAGTATACTGACTATTATTTTTTTGAATAAATTTTTCATTTTAGCGATCTGGTGGTACGTTATAATAATTTAATAAAAACTTTGTTATGTTCATGAATGGTGGAATCAAACTCTGCGATGCATACTGTACTCCCTTAGGATTCTTTAAAAAGAGAAATACTAGGAACTGCGGATCATAAGCTGGAAAGTATCCAAAGAATGAGTGTGTATGGCGATCAGTATAGTATCCCTTACCATTCTCCATGGCTACTTGAGCAGTTCCTGTTTTTGCAGCTACAGTATAATGTTCAAATTTGTGTGCACCACTATCATATGCTTCAAAAACATGTGCCAACATCCTAGAAATAGTTACCGACGTCTCCTTTTTTATTATGAGCGAAGACGTTACTCCATAGTCCTTATTTTCATAAGTCCCATCATCATACCTAATCTGTTTGACTAAATGGGGCGTTACCATATTACCACCATTAGCTATTATTGAGAAGGCTCGTACTGCTTCAATAGGAGTAAGGGCTATACCTTGTCCAAACGAAGCATTGGCATATTCTATATTCCTTGGGCTATCTAAATTTTTAATTAATCCACTTGTCTCATTTGGTAGGTCTATGCCGGTCTTCTCTCCTATCCCATAAGACTTCATGTATGTGCGGAATTTATCATGACCTAGTTTACTCTCAGTGAAAACCATTCCTGTATTTAATGACTGATCTAGTACCGACTGCATAGAGACAGTGCCTCGTCCTTTTTTATCAAAGTTATAAATATCTTTTTTATCAACGGTTACGACACCTTTATCAAGGTAAGTCGTCTCTGGTGTAACAGCCCCAGCGTCCAATGCTGCAGACATTACAAGCGGTTTTATAACTGAGCCGAATTCTAAAACATCTTCAACCATTATATTTCTATATACACTTGGATCTTCTACTTCCCCAAATTTATTTAAATCAAAATAAGGCATTCCTGCTATCGCATATATTTCCCCTGTTTGTGGATTGATAACTATTCCACCAGCAATATCTGCATCCCATTTTGAAAATGCACCTTTCAACTCAGATTCTAATGTATCTTGTACAGCAGGTTCTATTGTAGTTACTATATCACCTTGTTCTTTTACATTTAAAACTGAATTTTTAATATTTGAAAATACTTCTGCAAAAAAATTCACATAAGTATCATTTTGAGGTTTTGATAAGATATCATTATAAAAACGCTCAAGACCATATTGCCCTACTTTATCATCCCCTTTATAAGCTAGAAATCCGAGTGTATGCGAAGCCAGAGTCTCGCCTGGATAAAATCTCCAGTTATCTTTATATATAGAAACTCCAGGAAGTTTTAAATTATCTATTTCTGTTACTTGCTCTTTAGTTAAGTGATATGCAACTTCTTCATATGGATCAGTTTTTTTATTGGCTTTTAATATAAAAGTGTCATGATCCATTTCCATATATGGGTCGAGAGCTTGATAAGTCATTTCTGCATCAACTATATTCTTTGCATTAATTGCAATCTTAAATCCAGATGAGACAGTTGCTCCGGCAACTAGTGAGCCATCCTTCTTAGTAAAAAAGATTGATCCACGATCAAAAATATTACTGGTGGGAGTAGAATACTGCCTATCAGCTTTGTCTATATATAAATTTTTATGAACTATTTGAACTAAAAAAAGTTTCCCTATTAATATACTAGCAAAACAAAAAATACAAATTGATACTATTATTATTCGAGAATGAAACGATGAGAGGTTCATTAGCGTATAGCAACATGAGTAATAGATCTAGTAGCAAAAATGTTTGATTTTGTATCTACGAAGCCTAACGATTCTGCTCGTGTTTTATTCACTTCATTTATGTTACTTAAATAAGTTAATTCTAAATTACTTATATTACTACCTAGGATTCTCTCAGTATTCTCAAGTGATTTACGAGCAATAACATTAAAAGTAATAGATCCTATAATATATATATAAACAATAAAAAATGATAGAAGAGAGCCCAAAAGTATATTAAACAAAACTCTCTGTGTTTTTGTATTTGCTACTATATCATTTGCTATTGCTTTTGTTTTGCTCATATTTTGTTTTATATTATATTTTTTCTAATAATCTTAATTTGGCACTGCGTGAACGAGGGTTTGATCTTAATTCTTCTGCTGTCGGTATTATTGGCTTTTTGTTTATAATTTTCGCTAATCCTTTTTCTTTCAACCCTACAAAGGCTCTTTTTACAATTCTATCTTCTAAGCTATGGAAGCTGATGATTGACATATGCCCTCCTTTCTTTAAACAATTAAACCCTTTATCTAAAACTTCCTCTAAATTTGAAAGCTCACTATTTGTAGCTATGCGTAATGCTTGGAAGGTACGTGTGGCTGGGTGAATTCGTAAACCTTTATAATATCCTCCAACTGCATCCTGTATAATCTTTACTAAATCAAACGTGGTTTCAATCTCTTTTTCTTTTCTACTCTCAACTATCTTCTTAGCTATCTTTCGTGAATATTTTTCTTCGCCAAAACCATAAATGATATCCGCTATATTCTCCTCATCCCAAGTATTTACTATTTCTTTGGCTGTTAGATCTTCTTCAGTTGGTTCTTTCTTCATAGTCATCAAAAGTGGTTCATCTTTCAAGAATGAGAATCCCCTTCCTGCGACTTCTAATTGGAAAGAACTAATACCAAGATCAAGCAATATTCCATCTACATTTTCGATTTTCAAATCTGTTAGAACTTTATCAATGTCTTGGAATCCACTATTTGCAAAAACAAAATCGGAAGGCGTATCACCTATTAGAATTTCAGTTCTACTTTTTGCATCTATATCAAGGTCAAGACCAATGATTTTGATACTATCGTTGTAGCGTTTGATCATTTCAAAGGTATGCCCTCCACCACCTAAAGTTCCATCTACTACGATGTCTCCTTTTTTGATAGCAAGACCATCTATAGATTCATCTCTCAGTACTGGTATATGTGTCATATTAAAGAACTCCTATCTGCCCTAATTTATCAGCGAGGGCATCAGCCTGTGTCTCAACAACTTTTTTGTAATCGTTCCAAGCTTTCTCGTTCCAGATTTCTGCACGATTCTGCACGCCGATAACAACCACCTTGGTTGCAAGATTGGATCGTATTTTTAAATTTTCCGGGATTAGTATTCGGCCATTGGCATCTACATCTACGATGACAGCTTGACCAAACATAAATCTCGAGAAACTTCTATTATCTGTTGTAAGCATGGACGAGTCGGACAATTTGGCAGAAACTTTTTGCCATTCTTTCGTCGTGAAAATTGAAAGACAATTATCAAGTCCTGGAGCAACAACAATACTCTTCCCCATCTCCTTTCGGAATTTAACAGGTAATGACATTCTGTTTTTATCATCTAATGTGTGTGTATATTCTCCTATGAGCATAATAAACTTGTGAGACAAGATTAAAAACTAATTTACCACTTCATCCCACTTGCTTCTATTATAAACCACTCCATCCCACAATGCAATACCCTAACCCCACTTTACCTGTGGATAACTTTAGCACAAAAAAACTATGTAATTACATAGTTTTTTTGTGCTTTTTACTTTTATCGGGAAGAATATAACATCACGGAGATTTTTTTGTTCAGTGAAAATTGCCACGAGGCGATCTATACCCATTCCGAATCCTGTCATCGGTGGCATGCCGTGCTCCATAGCAGTTATAAATCCTTCATTCACACCCATTGCCTCTTCGTCTCCTTTATCTTTAGCTTTACCTTGAGATACTAGTAACTCTCTTTGTATCACAGGATTCACAAGTTCCGCATATTGATTCGTAATCTCAGCTCCAGCAATTATTAACTGGCAAACTTTCGCCGTACCATTTTCATTTTGTTGTGCTAGGGGTTTTAAGTCTCCTGGAAAATCTGTAATGAAATTTGGGTTGATAATTTTTCCTCGAGAACATTTTTTGTAAATTTTATCGAGTAAATTACCTCTTCCAAGTTTTTTGGCTTCATCCTCTTTTACTCCCCATTTTATAGCTTCTACTCTAGCATCCTCTAGAGTTATAGTTTCTATATCTATATCTGCATCACGTTTTAGTAATTCACCAAAAGTGATCCTCTCCCAAGCTACAGCAACATCCACATCAACTCCATTACCTTCATTATCATAAACCTTAAAGATAGTCTTACCCATTAAATTTTTTGCAATGGATTTTATAAGCTCCTCAGTCCACTCCATATTCGTCTCAAGTGTTTGATATGCAGCGTACCATTCCAACATTGTAAATTCTTGTAAGTGAGTTGGATCCGATCCTTCATTTCTAAAAGTTTTACCTATTTCATAAACTCTTTCGTATCCACCTACCATAAGCATTTTGTGATCGAGCTCGAGTGCTATACGAAGAACCATCGGCATATCATAGTCGTTGTGATGCGTCTCAAACACTTTCGCCATAGCACCTCCAGCCTCATTCTGCAAAATTGGAGTTTCAACTTCTAAGAAATTTTTATTATCTAGAAATTCACGTATATACTTTATTACTTGTGAACGAATCACGAAACGATTATAAGTCTCTTGATCCATAAGTACATCAAGATATCTCTTTCTATAAATTTCTTCTATATCTTGCAAGCCATGCCATTTATCAGGCAGAGGAAGAAGAGCCTTGGTAGCCATTTGCCAATCTTTTATTAAAATACTTTTTTCCCCCCTTTCTGTAATAAACAATGAACCAGTTACAGAAATAAAATCTCCATTATCAACAGTGTTAACAAATAGATTAAATAATTTTTCTTCTAAAGAATCTTTTTTGAGTACAGCTTGGAATCTTTCGTTGCCATCTTGCAACACTACAAATAAAATAGATCCCTGACCTCGCACAACTATTACTCTACCAGCAATGGAAATATTCTTGTCCTCTGATTGAGGGGCAAGATTTTCAAACGTAGCCTTAACATATTTAATAGTATAGTCGCGTTTAATAGAAGAAGGATAAGGATCCATACCCGCTTCTTTTAATTTAGTAATTTTAGTAAATCGCGCAATACGTAATTCTTCAATAGATGCCATACTCCTATTGTATATCAATTAGAGTGTATTTGGCTAGTCCCTTGGGAGTTTTAATAGAAACCGTGTCTCCTTTCTTTTTGCCAAATAGTGCTTCACCAAGAGGTGATTTATTTGAAATTTTATTGGCAGTCATATCTGCTTCTTCAGCTCCAACAATACTATAAGTAACATGGTCCTTAATCCCTTCTTTATTTACTACCACAGTGGTTCCTATCTCAACTTTTGAACTCTGGTGCTTTTTCACTACGACTGAAGATTGAAGCATATACTCTATCTGGTTGATACGATCTTCGGTTTTACCTTGATCTTCACGAGCTTGATGATATTCAGCGTTCTCAGATAAATCCCCCAAAGCCTTAGCGGCTTCCAAAGATTCTAAAATCTCCTTTCTTTTAAAGGTTTTTAAATGCTTAAGTTCTTCTTGTAATGCGTGTTTTTTCTCTTCTGTTATATAATTTGTTTCTTCCATAAGTTTCTGGATTGTAGCAATTTAATAATAATAAGTCAAAGATATTTTAAGGTTAATTTATTTTAAATATTCTGGTATATATACACTCATATAATCTATAACTTCACTCATTACTCTCGTCGCATTTCCAGAAGCTGCTTTAGGTCCACGTTCCATAACTAAAGCAAATGAATACCTAGGATTATCATAGGGAAAGAACCCTATTATCCAAGAGTTTGTGTTTGTATTTCCGAGACCTACCTGGGCCGTACCAGACTTAGCTGCCACTTCCACAGATGCAATATTTAAAGCCATACAAGTCCCTTCTGTTACTGCCATTCTCATACCCTCTTTTACTACAGTCATCTTGGTAGCGTCAACTAAAACAACTTCCGGTGTTGAAAAGTTCTTATCAGCTAATGTAACATGAGGAGTATAAATTACTCCATTATTTGCAATACCTGCCACAGCTCGTGCCATCTGAATAGGAGTTACTTGAAAACCATACTGACCGATAGAGGTGTTGTAAGTATCTCCTACCCTCCATGGATCACCTTTAAAAGTTTTTGCTTTCCATTCGGGAGTTGGAATCGTCCCAGATTTTTCTCCATTGACATTGATTCCAGTTTCTTCTCCGATACCAAACATTTTTGAATATTTATCAATATTTAAAATTCCAAGTCCTTTTTGACTTTCGAATCCTCCACCAACTTCATAGAAATAAATGTCTGATGAGATTGCAATAGCCTTCCTCATATCTACATTACCGAAAGTTCCGTGATCTTTAAATATTGTCTTCTTGTCAGGGAAGTATGGATTGGGAACTGATATTGTCCCATTAGCAAAAATTGTTTTAATTGGTGATATAACATTTTCAACGAGTGCAGCATAGCCTAAAAATGGTTTAACTATAGACCCTGGACTGTAGAGTCCTGAAACGGAACGATTCAAAAAGACCTTTCTTTTATCAGAAAAATATTCATTTATTGTTTTACTATCATTTCCAAGAGATAGAATATTGCTATTATATTCTGGATAACTTGTCATAGCCAAAACTTCTCCTGTCTTAATATCCAAGAGAACACCTGCACCTCCCATAAAACCTACAATTTGAGCCATATTCGAAATTGAATCATACATCTTCTTTTGTATTTTACTATCAACAGAAAGTTTTAAATTCTCCCCTGCTACTGGTGGTGTGACAACATTTTCTGATTGAATAACTCCCTTTACATCTGTTTCTGTGATACGAACACCATTACTACCAATAAGATTGGAATCATAAGACTTCTCAACACCATCTTTACCAATAAAAGAATCTTGCCAATAACGCCCCGATGAATCCTTTGCTGGAGAACTAACATATCCAAGCAAAAGACCAAAACCAGGATCATTTATATAAGATCTGACGGGAGAGGAGAATTTATTCAGATCATCTTTATTCCAAGAATTCCAAGTAAGCAGAACATCATTTCTATCATATATAAGACCACGATCTGCAAAAATAGGCTGCCTCATCAAAGTATTATTTTGACTTTTTTTAAAGTATGCTCCCCCTTTTATTATTTGTAAGTTACTTAGTTGATAAATAAAAATAAAAGAAAAAAATAAGAAAGATAATCCAACTAGAAAAATTGTTTTTTTAGGTATTGGCTTCTCTAGCCTACCTTCAAATTGTTGAGTGTTGAACTCAGGCAAGTTTTTAGAATCAAGAAATATCTCATCTGGAGCAATATCACGTTTTATATATTTATGTTTTATATGGAATTTCATTTTTATATAGAATTATATGACGACGCAAATATTCTGCTATTAAATAAAAAATTATAATACCAGCATAAACAAAAATAGATTTATTTAAAAATGTATCTAGAGGAATAGAATATAGCACATATATTATGATACTAGAAACAATAAACTCATAAAAACTCGTAAATATAAATAACCCCATAATTGATAAAATTAACACTATCCACCATGGTAGTAAAAATATAAAGGCAAATAAAAATACATCAAAAATAACCCTTTTATATAGGCAATAGGTTTCTTTATGGCATCTTGTGTACTACTTACCTTGTTTATCTTGTCAGAAATTTTAGGTTCTGTTGATGTACCCAGAACTTGACCTATGTCTTTTTTGGTTGCATCTACAATAGTATTTATTTGTGCTAAAGTATTAGTTCTTAAATTATCGACTACGCCTAATCCACTTGTAATAGGAGTCCTAACATTGTCAGGAATAATGCTCCCTATATCATTACTTGCTTTGTCTATTTGATTCTTCAAAACATCTGCCTCTCTTACATTCTCTCCTGCAGCATTTTTAATGAGAACTGGCACGAACTGCTTGTCGTTTGCAGTTGTTGTACGATTGAGTACTACCTTTTCTTTCTTACCTGATACCATTACTGTCGATGAAATAGTTTTGGCAGATATAATATGGTCACCAGCTGTAATTTTCCAAGGAATGTAAACATCCTTTAATTCTCCAGATGAAATAGAAATTTCCCTAGTGCCTAAAATAACATTTTTATCATAAAATTCTACTTTTGCAGATACTGTGTCCTTTTCTCCATTCCAAATAGCAGTGTATATATTTACAGTTTCTCCTTCAATTAATGATTCTTTAGAATACCAAATCTGTCCTGGAATAAATCCAGAATTAATAGTAGTCTCCGCAAAAGCTTTCAAAGATAACAAAAAAGAAATTGTAATTATTAGAAAAAGAAAATATTTTTTCATAACTATTTATATTGTAACATATTTAAACTTTCAATAGAAAGTCTCCAATCTTAAAAGCTTCCCCTGCACCCATAGTCACTATTATATCCTTTTCCCCCATATGTGAGAGTCCCAATTCCAGATATTTTTCTAATTCTTCAAAAGAAGGAAAGGCCTGAGAATTGTTAGAGTATTTATTTATCTCATTTGCTAAGATATTTGAGGAAATAGTCCCATCATCAACTTCTCGTGCATAATAAATTGGTAGAATTAAAACTTTATCTGCATCTTTAAAACTTTGTGCGAAGTCGTTTAAAAGTAATTTTGTACGAGAAAATAAATGGGGTTGGAAGACTATTGTTAATTTCCATCCATCCGCACTAGAATACAACTCTCGGAAACCTTCGAGGGTAGAAGTAATTTCTATAGGGTGATGAGCATAATCATCATAAATCAAAACTCCATTTGAGAGCTTGCCTTTAAATTCAAAACGTCGCCATGTGCCAGGAAAATTCATAACATATTTTTCTGCGGATTCTTTTGAAATTCCTAAAGTAGAAGCGGCGGCTACAGCCGCCGCTGCATCCTTTTTGTTGTGAATTCCTGGAATTTTTAGTTTTAATTCACTATTGTAAAATTCTTCCCAATTTATAACACGCGCATTTATACCCTTTACCACATCTGCAATATTCTTGTCGTTCGGATTACAA